>DASZDI010000265.1:0-1978 GCA_035942135.1 Solirubrobacterales bacterium
CCTACTCCGGCGACGGCGACCCGTTCGAACGCTGCCCGGGGGCGGCCTCGCATTCCTTCCCGTTCCTGACCGTCTACGACACCAAGGCGAAGCTGATCGGGGCGGAGCTCTCGCAGAAGGACCTCTTCGACCCTCGCTTCCGCAAGTGGATCTCGATCGCCCGCGGCACCGTCAAAGAGACCTACACCGACTCCTGGTCGAAGACCACGATCCGCTGGGAGGTCTCCTTCACGCGGCTCAAGAACAAGGTGCCGGGGACTGAGTAGATTCCCCGCGTGGCTTTCGACAGCAATGACGTAGCCAGGGTTCGCGAGCAGCTCGAGGGAGAGCTGCTCGCGCCCGGCGATCGCGGTTGGGACGATGCCCGCCAGGGGTTCAACCTGGCGGTCGACCCCCGGCCGGCGCTGATCTCGGTCCCGCACAGCGAGGCCGACGTCGCCGCGACGGTCCGCTTCGCCCGCGAGGCCGGCCTGCGCGTCGCCGCCCAGGGGACCGCCCACAACGCCGGCCCGCTCGGCTCGCTGAGCGAGTCGATCCTGCTGCGGACGACGGCGATGAAGGGGGTCGAGGTCGACGCCGGGAAGCGGCGCGCCCGCGCCCGCGCCGGAGCGGTCTGGCGGGACCTCGTCCCGCAGGCCTCCGACCAGGGGCTGGCGGCGCTGCACGGCTCGGCGCCCGGGCTGGGGATCGTCGGCTACACGATCGGCGGCGGGGTCGGCTGGTACTCGCGGCGCCACGGCCTCGCCTGCAACCGCGTCACCGGCTTCGAGATCGTCGGCGCCGACGGCGAGCTGCGGCGCATCAGCGCCGACAGCGACCCGGACCTGTTCTGGGCGCAGCGCGGGGGCGGCGGCAGCTTCGGCGTCGTCACCTCGGTCGAGTTCGAGCTGCTGGAGATCCCGGAGGTCTACGCCGGGGCGATGTTCTTCCCCTTCGAGCGGGCCGAGGAGGTGCTGCGCGCCTGGCGCGACTGGACCGCCGGGGTGCCGGAGGAGATGACCTCGGTCGGTCGGCTGATGCAGTTCCCGCCGATCCCCGACGTGCCCGAGGCGGTGCGCGGCAAGGCCTTTGCGATCCTCGAGGTGATCTTCATCGGCGACGAAGCGGCCGGCAAGGAGCTCGTCGCCCCGCTGACCGATCTCGGCCCGGCGATGAACAGCCTCGCCGCCGTGCCCCCGGCGGGGATCGCCGACCTGCACATGGACCCCCCCGGCCCAGTCTCCGGGATCACCGGCCACCTCCTGCTCGAGGACCTCGGCGACGAGGCGCTCGCCGAGCTGCTCCGCGTCGCGGGGCCGGGCTCCGGCTCGAAACTGACCTCGATCGAGCTCCGCCACGGCGGCGGCGCCCTCGCCCGCGCCAAGGAGGGCAGCGGCGCCCTCGCGACCCTCCCCGGCGCCTTCAACGTCTTCGCCGTCGGCTCGACCATGGACCCCGCCGCCGTCGCCCCCACCCGCGACCGCCTCGCCCAGCTGCAGGCGGCCCTGAAGCCCTTCGAAGCCGGCCGCTACATGAGCTTCTGCGAGGAACCCACCGACTTCGAGGTCGCCTTCTCCCCCGAGGCCTGCGACCGCCTCCGCGCCGTCAAGGCCGAGCACGACCCCGACAACCTCTTCCACGCGAACCAAGAGCTGTAGCGGGGGCGGCCGTCGCTGCTGTTGATCCGGCAGTTCAGCTAATGATGTATCTGTGGAAGCAGACAAATCATTACGAAGACAGGGTGTGAACGAGTCGATCCGGCAAACCCTTCGGCGCATCGCCAAAGGGGGACGACCGGACCCGATGCTCCGGCGCCTGCTCTTAGATGCGCTCGTGAACGACGACCGCAGTGACCGCCCCGCCGACCCCGACGCCCTGGTCTCCGATGCCGCCCGATCGGCGACCGAGTGGATAGGCGTGGGAGCCGACTACAGAGAGAAGGCCCTCCGTGAACTTCTCGTCTTGGCCGATGCCCTGAGACCCAGCCCAGGCCACGCAC
>DASZDI010000266.1:0-6010 GCA_035942135.1 Solirubrobacterales bacterium
GCGGTGCGGATGTCGACGCCCGCGCGCGACTCGATCGCGCCCGACAGCGTCTCGCGGTGCCACGGCGGCGCGAAGCGCTCACCTTGACCGAGGGCGTCCGCCACACGATGGACGAGCTGCTCGCAGCGCGCCGCGATTCCCTCGTAGTCGGCGTAGGCCTCGTACCACTCCAGAATCGTGAACTCGGGGTTGTGCTTGTGGGAGACGCCCTCGTTGCGGAAGTCCTTGCCGAGCTCGTAGACGCGGTCGATGCCGCCGACGACGAGCCGCTTGAGGTAGAGCTCGGTGGCGATCCGCAGGTAGAAGTCGCGGTCGAGGGCGTTGTGGTGGGTCGTGAACGGCCGAGCCAGGGCGCCGCCGTAGAGCGGCTGCAGGACCGGCGTCTCGACCTCGACGTACCCCTGCTCGTCGAGCCGGCGGCGGATCTCCGAGATCGTCCGGGCGCGGATGCGGAAGGCGCGCCGGCTCTCCTCGTTGGCGATCAGGTCGAGCTCGCGGCGGCGGAAGCGGGTCTCGGTGTCCTCGAGACCGTGGAACTTGTCGGGCGGCGGTCGCAGGCTCTTGGCCAGCAGGCGCCAGTGGTCGATCGCCAGCGAGAGCTCCCCCCCGCGCCGGGTCGCCATCGCCGTCCCCTCGGCGCCGACGATGTCGCCGAGGTCGAGGTCGACCAACAGCTCGTAGGCCTCGTCGCCGAGCACGTCCTTGCGGGCATGCAACTGGATCTGGCCGCTGCCGTCGCGGACGTCGAGGAAGCAGGCCTTGCCGTGGCCGCGGCGGGCGACGATCCGCCCGGCGACGCGGTGGCGGGAGTCGGTCTCCATCCCCGCCGCCAGGCCCTGGTGCGCGGCCCGCACCTCGCCGATCTCCTCGCGCCCGGAGAACTCGTGCGGGAACGGCTCGATCCCCGCCTCGCGAATCCGCTCCAGCTTCTGGCGGCGGTCCTCGAGGACCTGGGAGAGGTCCTGCTGCTCCTGCTCAGGGGGCTCGCTCATCGAACGGCGAGCCTACCGTCCCTCAAGCCTTCTCGATCTTGGTGATTTTCAGTTTTTTCTTCGGCCCGCGCGGGACCTCGACGGTGACGACGTCGTTGCGCTTCTTGCCGAGCAGGGCTTTGCCGATCGGCGACTCGTTGGAGAGCTTGTGCTCCAGCGGGTTGGCCTCGGTCGAGCCGACGATCTGGAATTTCTGCGAGGCGCCCGACTTCTGGTCTTTGACGTGGACGATCGAGCCGAAGCCGACCTCGTCGGTGCCGATCGATTTCTCGTCGATCACCGTCGCCCGCCGCAGCTTCTCTTCGAGCTGGGCGATCCGCCCCTCGAGCAGCGCCTGTTCGTTCTTGGCGTCGTCGTATTCGGCGTTCTCGGAGATGTCGCCGAATTCGCGCGCCTCCTTGATGCGGGCCGCGACCTCGCGCCGTTTGGTCGTCGAGAGGAACTCGATTTCCTCTTTCAGCTTCTCCAGCCCTTCGGGAGTGATGACGGCCTGACGCACTTGAACGACCTCGCTTTTGAATTGGACAAGAGACCCTGGCCGGTCTCCGAGACCTAAAAAAACGCCCCGATGCGGCCATCCAGCGGCGGCGACACCCGGGCAGGGAGCGCGCGATTATAGCGGGGTCGGCCAGGCAGCCAAAGGGGGATTCTCAGGCGACGCCGGTGGGGGTGGCAAGGCCGCCGACCAGCGCCCGGGCGCGGGGCAGATCGGCGCTGCGCTGGAGCTCGTCGGCGACCTCGGTCGGCGCTTCCAGGCGCTCCACGTACCAGGGGTGGAATTTGCGCAGGTAGCGGGCGGCGCGCTCGGCCCCGAGGTGCTCCTCGGCGCGGTCGATCACCCAGAGCCACTCGGCGACGACCTCCTCGCGGGAAGGCGGCTCGACCCGCCGCCCGGTCAGCTCCTCGAAGACCCAGGGGTTGCCGAACGAGCCGCGGGCGATCATCACCGCGTCGGCGCCCGACTCCTCGTAGGCGCGGCGGGCAGCGGCGGCGCTGGAGAGCCCGCCGGAGACGATCACCGGCACCTCGAGCCGTTCGGTCAGCTCGCGGGTGAGGGCGTAGTCGGGCTTGCCCTTGTGCCCCTTAGTCGCCGCCCGCGGGTGGAAGGCGATCGCCGCCACGCCCGCCTCCTCGGCGAGGCGGATCGCCAGCTCGAAGCCGGAGCGGTCGCCCGCCTCGATCCCCGAGCGCAGCTTCACCGTCACCGGCAGGCCGCTGCCCTCGGCGGCGCCGCGCGCCAGCGCCAGGGCCAGGTCGGGGTCGCGGAGGAGCTGGGCGCCGGCGCCGGTCTTGCGCACCTTCGGCACCGGGCAGCCCATGTTGATGTCGATCAGGTCGGCGCCCGCCTCGGCGGCGATCTCGGCGCCGGAGCGCATCACCTCGGCGTCGTGGCCGAAGAGCTGGATCGAGACCGGGTGCTCGTCGGGGTGGATCCGCATCAGCTCCCGCAGGGTGCGCTCGTTGTTGTAGTGGAGGGCGAAGCTGGAGACCATCTCCGAGATCGCCAGGCCCGCTCCGTGGCGTTTGGCCTGGAGGCGGACGAACCAGTTGCCGATCCCGGCCAGCGGCGCCAGCAGGACGCGGTTGGCGATCGGCACGCCGCCGATCTCGAAGGGGTCGGTCAGGGCCGGGCGGCCGCTGTCACCGGTTGCGCTCATGGATCAGCCGCAGCCCTTTCAGGGTCAGCAGGTCGTCGACCTCGTCGATCGTCTCGGTGAAGGGGACGACGGCTGCGGCGTAGCCGCCGGTGGCGATCAGCCGCGGGTTGGGGAGCTCCTCCTCGATCCGACCCACGATCCCGTCGATCAACCCGGCGAAGCCGAAGATGAAGCCGGAGTTGATCGCCGCGCGGGTCGAGCGCCCGATCGCTTCCTGCGGCTCTTCCAGGTCCAGGCGGGTGATGCGGGCGGCGCGGTCGATCAGGGCGCTGAGCGAGGGCGCGAGGCCGGGGCCGATGGCGCCGCCGAGGTACTCGCCGTCGGCGGAGACGGCGTCGATGTTGATGCCGGTGCCGAAGTCGACGGAGACGCAGGCCTCGCCGAAGCGGTCGTAGGCGGCGATCGCGTTGACGAGGCGGTCGGCGCCGACCTCGAGCGGGTTCTCGATCCGGATCGGCATGCCGGTCTTGACGCCGGGGCCGATCGTCAGGCAGTCGGCGTGGAGGTAGCGCTCCGAGAGCCGCTCGAACTGGCTGCCGAGCGGCGGCACGACCGACGAGACGCAGACGGCGTCAATGTCGTCGAAGGACATCCCGCAGAGCGAGAAGAGGCCGGCGATCCGCTCCGCCAGCTCGTCCCCGGTCGCCCCCGAGCGGGTCTGGAAGCGCCAGTGCTGGCTCAGCTCGCCGCCGTCGAAGGCGCCGAGGTGGATCTGGGTGTTGCCGACGTCGACCGCGAGGAGCACGCCGTCGATTATTGCGGCCGGGGACTGGCCAGGTAGCCAGTCGAGGGTGCTTGCGCTTAGGATCGACCGATGAAGGCTCGCCTCTACGTCATCCCCGCGTCCCATCCCGCGATCGCCGCGCAGCTGATGCTCGAGCACAAGGGCATCGCCTACAAGCGCACCGACCTGCTGCCGGTGGTCTCGAAGGGGGTGCTGCGCGCGGTCGGCTTTGCCGGCAACACGGTGCCGGCGCTGAAGCTCGACGGCGACAAGGTCCAGGGGTCGCGGCCGATTGCCCGGGAGCTGGAGCGCCTGCGCCCGGAGCCGCCGCTCTTCCCCGCCGACCCCGAGAAGCGAGCCGCGGTCGAGGAGGCCGAGCGCTTCGGCGACGAGGAGCTGCAGCACCCCGTCCGCCAGCTGCTCTGGTGGTCGATCAAGCGCAACCGCGAGCCGCTGCGCGGCTACTCGGAGGGCGCGAAGATCGGAATGCCGATCGGCCTGGCGATGAAGACCGCCGCCCCGATCGTCGCCCTCTCCGCCCGCTTCAACGAAGCCGACGACGAGAACGCCCGCAAGGCGGTCGCGGCCCTCCCGGCGATGCTCGACCGGATCGACGACTGGATCGAGGCCGGCGTCCTCGGCGGCGCCCAGTTCAACGCCGCCGACTTCCAGATCGCCCCCAGCCTCGGCCTGGCGATGACCCTCGACGACCTCCGCCCGGCGATCGAGAACCGCCCCGCCGGTGCCCTGGCGAAGCGCATCGTCCCGAACTACCCCGGCCAGATGCCGCCGGTGCTGCCGCCCGAGTGGCTGGCGCCGCTGCGCGCCGAGCCCACCGCCGCCTAGAGCGAGCCGGCGGGGTCGATCCGTTCCCCCTCGCCCAGCGCCGCGAGGGCGTCGGCCAGCCGCGTGCCGTCCGGCAGCGTCAGCTCCGGATCTAGCTCCAGCAGCGGGACGAGGACGAAGCGGCGGGTCGTGACCTCGCGGTGGGGCAGGGTGAGGCGGGCGGTGCTGAGCTCGAGGTCGCCGAGGAGGAGCAGGTCGACGTCGAGCGGGCGGGGGCTGTGGCGGGGGGTGTCGAAGGAGCGGCCGCGCTCGGCCTCTACGCGCTTGCAGGCGTCTAGGAGCTCTTCTGGCTCGAGCCCGGTGCGGACGCGGACGGCGGCGTTGAGGAAGTCGGGCTGGTCGAGCAGCTCGCCGACCGGCTCGGTGGCGTAGGTGGAGGAGACGGCGTCGACCTCGATCCCCTCCGCCTCCAGCAGCTCGATCGCCGCCCGCAGGTGGGCGGCGGGGTCGCCGACGTTGGAGCCGAGGCCGAGGTAGCCGGTCCGCTGCGCCCCGGGCACGGCGACTAGCCCTCGGAGTCGTCTTCTTCGACAGCGCGCTCCTGGGTGACCTCGACGGCCACCTCCTGGATCGCCAGCGGCAGCGGCGGCTCGGGCTTGGCGGCGCGGACGCGGACCGATTCGCAGCCGTAGCGCTCCATCAGCCGCTCCCCCACCACCTGCGCCAGCCGCTCCAGCGTCTTGTAGCTGCGCTCGGTCGCCGCCAGGGTGACGATGTCGCAGACCTGGCCGTAGTCGACGGTGTCCTCGAGCCGGTCGGTCATCATCGCGTCGCAGTCGGGGACGTCGAAGGAGATGTCGAACTCGAGCCGCTGCCCGACCTCCTGCTCGGCTTCGGTGACACCGTGATGGGTGTAGATGGCCAGCCCGCGCAGCTCGATTTCCGCGCTCGACTCGATTCCGTTGCCGTGGCTCTCCATGACCGGGACGCTACCCGAGTATCGCCGTCGTCACGGCCAGCGCCTGGCGCACCTCGGCGACGTCGTGGACGCGGAGGACATCGGCGCCCTCGGCGGCGGCGAGGATCGAAGAGGCGATCGTCCCGCCGAGGCGCTGGTCGGCGGCCGAGCCGTCGACCTTGCCGATGAAGCTCTTGCGGGAGGTGCCCACCACCAGTGGCCGCCCCAGCTCGCGAAGCTCCCCCAGCCGACGCAGCAGCTCCATGTTGTGGGCGCTGGTCTTGCCGAAGCCGATGCCGGGATCGAGCCAGACCCGCTCCTCCTCGATCCCCGCCGCGACCGCCGCCTCCAGCCGCTCGGCGAGGAAGGCCTTCACCTCGGCGACGACGTCCTCGTAGCGGGGATCGTCCTGCATCGTCCGCGGCTCCCCCAGCATGTGCATGAGAACCACGGTGGCGCCGCGGTCGGTGCAGAGCGCCGCCATCTCCGGGTCGCCGCGCAGAGCGGTGACGTCGTTGACGATCGTCGCGCCGGCGTCCAGCGCCGCCTCTGCGACGCTCGCCTTGGAGGTGTCGACGGAGACTTCGCTCCGCAAGTCCCCCAGCCCCTGGACGGCGCGGACGACCCGGCGCAGCTCCTCCTCCTCGGTCACGGCTTCCGCTCCCGGCCGGGTCGATTCGCCGCCGACGTCGAGGATCTCCGCCCCCGCCTCGGCCCGCTCCCGCCCATGCGCGATCGCAGCCTCGGGGTCGAGATAGAGACCGCCGTCGGAGAACGAGTCGGGGGTCACGTTGCCGACCCCCAGCAGCTTGGTCATGCGAGCTCCGTCAGGAAGCGTCGCCGCCGGCGAAACCCGGCCGCGGGCGCGGGCTGGGTCGGGCGCCCTCGCGGG
>DASZDI010000267.1:0-8765 GCA_035942135.1 Solirubrobacterales bacterium
AAAGACGACGGCGAAGAGGAAGAGGCCGCGGGCCCGGCCCTGCAAGGCCCGGTCTACGTCGGCAAGCAGCTCAGCCGCGACCCCGCCTCCGGCAACCTCTACCGGATCTTCATCAACGCCGTCTCTCCCCGCTACGGCATCGACGTCCGCCTGATCGGCAAGGTCAGCGCCGACCCGCAGACGGGTCAGCTGACCACCACCATCTCCGACACCCCGCAGTCCCAGGTCGAGGAGTTCGTGGTGAAGCTGGACGGCGGCCCGCGGGCGGCGATCAGCAGCCCGCCCACCTGCGGTCCTAATAAAGGCAGCGCCGTGATGACGCCTTGGTCGGGCAACGCCCCGGCGACTAGGAGCGACAGCTTCGCCCTGACCACCGCGCCCGGCGGCGGCAAATGCCCGAAAACGATGGCCGAGCGCCCCTTCGCGCCGGGCTTCGCCGCCGCTCCCGCGAGCTCGAAAGCCGGAGCCTTCAGCCCGGTCTCGATCCGCATCGCCCGCCCCGACGGTCAACAGGAGCTGAAAGGGACCGACATCCTCCTGCCGCCGGGGATGACCGGCAAGCTGGCCGGGACCCCCTACTGCCCGGACCCGTCGCTGGCGGCGGCGAGCGGCAGGACCGGCAGCGAAGAGAAGACCGGCTCCATCTGCACCGTCGAGAGCCAGGTCGGCACCGCTGTCGTCACCGCGGGCACCGGCCCCGCCCCCTACAGGATCGAGGGCAGCAAGGTCTTCCTCGCCGGTCCCTATAAAGGGGCCCCTCTCTCCCTGGCAGTGATCACCCCCGCCTTGGCCGGGCCGTTCGACCTCGGCACGGTCGTGACGAGGGTGGCGCTGTTCGTCGACCCGGAGACCGCGCAGATCCGCGCCGTCTCCGATCCGCTCCCGCACATCTTCGGCGGCACCCTGCTCAACGTCCGCTCCGTCGATCTGGAGATGAACAAGCCGAACTTCACCCTCAACCCGACCAGCTGCGAGCCGCTGGCCACCACCGGCGCCCTCAACGGCGGCGGTGCCGACCCGGCCGACCCGGCCGTCTTCAGCGCCTTCCCGGTCAGCGCTCCCTTCCAGACCACCGACTGCGGGGCGCTCAAGTTCCGGCCGAAGCTCTACACCAAGCTGCTCGGCGGCCGCAAGGTGACGAAGCGGTCGAAGTTCCCCGCCTTCCGGGCGGTGCTGGTGGCGCGGCAGGGCGACGCCAACATCCGCCGCGCCGCGCTGACGATGCCGCACTCGCTGTTCCTCGAACAGGGGCACATCGGGACGATCTGCACGCGGCCCCAGCTCGCCTCCTCGACCTGCCCGGCCCGCTCGGTCTACGGCTACGCGGAAGCGTGGAGCCCGCTGCTGGCGGAGAAGGTCGCGGGGCCGGTCTACCTGGTCTCCTCCGACAACGAACTACCGGACCTCCTCGCCGACCTGCAGGGGCAGGTCGACATCCGCCTGCGCGGCGTGATCAGCGCCAGCAAGGCGCGGATCAGGACCGTCTTCAACACCGTCCCCGATGTCCCGGTGAGCAAGTTCGTGCTGAAGATGAAGGGCGGCAAGAAGGGGCTGCTGGTCAACTCCCGCGACCTCTGCGCGCATCGCAACTTCTCCTCGCTCAACTTCAAAGCCCAGAACGGCAAGCGCCTGCGGGTGAAGCGCCTGCCGCTGCGGGTCCCGGGTTGCGGCAAGGCGAAGAAGCAGGCCAAGAAGTAGGGCAACCGCTGAGGGTTAGCGGTTGCCCAAGCTGGGTACCGGCTTGTTCAGGTGAGGAATCGAGGCGCGCAAAGTCTCCTGCTCGCGATCGTCTTGGGGGTCGTGTTCGCTGCTCCGGCGCAAGCCGGGGAAGTCGTCTTCTCGCCGCAGAACCCCACCCCTGACTCGACCGACGGCTGGCAGGCCGGCACCTGCAACAACCCCTTCTGCGCGCCGGACAGCCCGAAAACGGACTTCTACGAAACCGCCGCGGGCCACCCGCCCTTCGGGATCACCCAGTTCATCGTCCGGCACAAAACCGAACTGACCCACGAAGAACCGGAAGTCGACATGAAGACCCTGCGGGTCGACCTCCCGGTCGGCCTCAGCGTCAACCCGGGGGCGACGCCGCAGTGCAACGTGCCGGCCGGGGGGCATCCCGATGCCGTGACCTGCCCGCCGAGCAGCAAAGTTGGCGACAGCTACGTCACCGTCTCCCCCGAAGGGGCGCCGCTCCTTCCGCCGATCACCTTGCCGCCGATCCCCGTCTACAACGTCGTGCCGAAGGTCGGGGAGCCGGCCCGCTTCGGGTTCAGCGTCCCCAACCCGGTCATCGTCGAGCCGCCGAGCGACGTCTACCTGGAAGCGGACGTGGCCTGGGATTCGGACTACCACGAGGGGTTCACGATCAAAGTCCCCAAGGCCTCGGGCCTGAAGCTGCTGAAAAACCGATTGATCTTCGAGGGCCAGGCTCATGCCCCGCCCGGCATCGGCTACTTCTTGACCACGCCCAGCACCTGCTACGACCCGACCCAGCCGGCCACCGCGCACATCTACTCGACCTATGCGCGGGCGGACTCGCTGCAGAACCCGGACCCGGTCTTCCCCAACGGCTCGCCGTACGTGGAGGCGCCGCTGCCGCCTGGGACCAGCCCGAAAAGCTGCGCGACGATCCCCTTCAACCCCAGCATCGGGATGGAGCCGGGGACGAAACAGGTCGACGCCCCGGCGGGCGCCGTGACCGAGGTGAAGCTGCCGGTCGAACCCAACCCGCTCGGGCAGGAAACCTCCACCCTGAGGACCGCCCGGGTGACCCTCCCCGCGGGGATGGGCCTCAACCCCTCGGCGGCGAACGGGCTGGCGTCCTGCACCGACGCCCAGTTCGGCAAAGGCACCCGCAACCCGGTCGCCTGCCCCGCCAACTCGAAAGTCGGCACCGCGACCCTGCACACGCCGCCGCTGCCGGAGGGCCCGCTGACCGGCAACGTCTACGTCGGCCAGCAGAAAAGCCGCGACCCGCAGTCGGGGGAGGAGTACCGGATCTTCGTCAACGCGGCCTCGGCCCGCTACGGGGTCGACGTGCGGCTGATCGGCAACGTCATCGCCAACCCGAAAACGGGCCAGCTGACCGCCGTCTTCGACGAGCCGGCGAAGGTCGACCCGCTGCGAGGCCCGGTTCCGCACGGGCTGCCGCAGGTGCCCTTCGCCAACCTCACGCTCGACCTCGACGACGGGCCGAAAGCGGTCCTCAGCAGCCCGCCGACCTGCGGGCCGAACACCGCGACCAGCCAGCTGACGCCGTGGTCGGCCGAGTTCGGCGGCAAAGCGGCCGCCCCCTCGACCAAATTCAGCCTCGCCACCCTGCCCGGCGGCGGGCCCTGCCCGAAAACGATGGCGGCGCGGCCCTTCGCCCCCGGCTTCAGCGCCCAGCCGAAAACCGCCAAAGCGAAAACCTTCACCCCGTTCGCCACGCACATCACCCGGCCCCCCGGCCAGCAGGAGCTGAAAGGCCTCGACATCGTCCTCCCCAAGGGCGCGACCGCGAAGCTGAAGGGCGTCCCCTACTGCCCGCCGAAAGCGATCCGCCAGGCCGAAGACCGCGCCGGTGAGGCGGAGCGCAAAGACGCGAGCTGCCCCAAAGACAGCCGCATCGGCGTCGCCAAAGTCGAGGCGGGCACCGGCCCCTCGCCGCTGGAGATCGAGGGCAAGGCCTACCTCGCCGGCCCCCATCAGGGCGCGTCGGTCTCGATCCTCGTCGTCACCCCGGCGATCGCCGGCCCCTTCGACCTCGGCAACGTCGTCGTCCGGGTGCCGCTCTTCCTGCAGCCGGAGAACGCCCGCATCCACCCGAAGACGAACGACATCCCCGACGTCTTCGGCGGCACCAAACTCGACATCCGCTCGATCTTCCTCAACATCAACCGCGAGGACTTCACCCTCAACGGCACCAACTGCCGCAAACAGCAGAGCGTCGGCGGGATCTTCGGCGGCGGGGCGGACCCGCTGCGTCCGGGGACCTACTCGCTCGCCAAAGTCGCCGATCCGTTCCAGGCGAAAGGCTGCAAGAAGCTGAAGTTCCGCCCGAAGCTGAAGCTGCGCCTGTTCGGCGCCACCCAGCGGGCCAAGAACCCGAAACTGCGGGCGGTGCTGAAGGCACGCCGCGGCGACGCCAACATCCGCCGCGCCTCGGTCGCCCTGCCGCACGCGCTCTTCCTCGACCAGGCCAGCCTGGCGACGATCTGCACCCGGGTCCAGTTCCCGGACAACTGCCCGAAGAAATCGATCTACGGCCGCGCCCGGGCCTTCAGCCCGCTGCTCGGCAAACCGCTCGAAGGCCCCGTCTTCCTGCGCTCGTCGGACAACCCCTTGCCGGACATGGTCGCCCACCTCGAGGGCCAGGTGACGATCGACCTCGTCGGCAAGATCGACAGCTTCAAGGGCGGCATCCGCACCACCTTCGGCCGGGTCCCGGACGTGCCGGTGAGCAAGTTCGTGATGACCCTGCCCGGCGGCAAGCGCGGCCTCCTCGTCGCCTCGACCAACCTCTGCGCCCACCCGGTCAAGGCGATCGTCCGCTTCCGGGGCCAGAACGGCAAGAAAGTGAACCGCAAGCCGACGGTGCGCACTCCCTGCAGCGGGAACAAGGGCAGCGGCAAGCGCCGGGGCAAATAAGTACCCCAGAGGTTTTCTCGTCACCGAAAAGTGTTACGTCACCAAACGGTGACACGGTTACTTAGGGCAGTACTGCGGGTAGTACCAGGAGGGAACTTGAACGACCCGCGAAGCCCTGTAATGTGTTCCGCGGGAGGTGTGCTTCGGGGCGCTACAGGGGGCGTCCTCGTTAGGGACAAACGAGGAGGAATTTGAATGGCAAAGCGCTCGCTCGCGCTACTGCTCATGTGTATCGGGGCTCTGCTCGCCATGCCCGTCGTGGCTAGCGCGGACACCGAAGACATCATCGAGCCGCAGAACGAAACCCCGCTCCAGGGGTTCCAGGCAGGGACCTGCACTGCCAACGAAGTAGGGCCGTTCCCGTCGGAGGAATGCTCCGTGGACACGCCCGAGCTGTTCTTCACCCAGGCGGCTGGGCATCCCCCCGTGGGGTTCACCCAGTACGTCATCGAGCACGAAGAAGCCGGGCCGCTGAGGAAAATCGTCAAACCGCTGGCCGAGCGGACGATCAAAACCCTGCGGGTAGACCTGCCGCCGGGCCTGACCGTCAACCCTGAGGCAACGCCCTCGCGGTGCTCGCTTGGAGAATTCCTCCACCAGACCGAACCGGGCCTCTTCGTCCCGCAGTGCAAACCGGAGACCAAAGTCGGCGAAGAGCGGGTGACCCTCTCCAAAAACGCCGAACCGGGAGAAGGCTTCGTGGTCCCGCCCAACGAAGAACAGGGGACCAAAGTCAACGTCTACAACCTGGTGCCGCTGCCCGGCGAACCGGCGAGGTTCGGATTCGTCATCGGCAACACCAAACCGAACGCACCGGTCATGCTCGAAACGGAAGTGGCGTGGGAGAACGACTTCCACGAGAGCTTCACGATCAAACTGCCGGTGACGCCGGAAGCGGCTGAAAAACGCGGCTTCTCCTCCCTGATCAGCCGCCTGATCAACTTCGGCCGCAGCGGCGACGGGACCTACATCACCAACCCGACCACCTGCTTCGACCCGAACCTGCCCGAGTTCTCGACCCTCTACTCGACCTGGTTCCGGGCGGAGTCCTACGGGGACCCCGATCCGACGTTCCCCCACGGCTCCACCCCGGTCGAGGCGAAAGTCCCGAAAGACGAAAGCGGGCAACGGATCAAACAGACCGGTTGCGAGACCGTCCCGTTCGACCCGACGGTCGAGATCGACCCCGGCACCGCCCAGGTCGACTCTCCGGCCGCGGCCACGGTGACGACGAAACTGCCGTTCGACCCCGCCACCGAAGGCGGGGCAGGGCAGATGCAGTCGCACGTGCGCAAAGCCGAAGTCTCGCTGCCGAACGGCATGGGGCTGAACCCGGCCGGTGCGCAGGGCCTCGTTGCCTGCACCGACGCCCAGTTCAAGAAGGGCGTTCGCGTCTACGACAACGAATGCCCGGCGGCCTCCAAGATCGGCACCGTCGAGGTTGACTCGCCGCCGCTGGCGGAACCGCTCACCGGCGACGTCTACGTCGGGACCCAGAACAGCAACAACCCGGAATCGGGTGACCTGTACCGGATCCTGATCGAAGCCAAGAACGAAAATGAGGGCATTGCTGCGCGCCTCATCGGCCGCATCAAAGCCGACAACACGACCGGCAATCTGACCGCGGAAATCTACGACGACCTCAAAGGGCAGTTCACCGATCAGCCCGCGGGTCTGCCGCAGGTTCCGTTCGAGGAGATCAGGCTGCACTTCAACGCAGGCAAAGACGTCCTCACCAGCCCGCCCATCTGCTCGAGCGAAGGCACGAGCAAATTCGAACCGTGGGCACGACCGGGGACCAACGTCGACGCGAATTCCAAAGTAACGCTGACCACCGACCCGAGCGGGGGACCCTGCCCGGCGACGATGGCGGAGCGGAAATTCGCGCCGTCTTACACCGCCAAGACCAACAGCACCAAAGCCCGCGCCTACTCGCCGTTCCGCGTCCGCATCGGGCGCACCGACGGCCAGCAGGAGCTGAAGCTGGTCGACGTTACCCTGCCGAAGGGTCTGACCGGCAAACTGAAGGGCCGCCCGTACTGCCCTGAGGCGGCCATCGCGGCGGCGGCCGGCAAGAGCGGCAACGCAGAGAAGTCAAATCCGAGCTGTTCGAGTGACAGCTACATCGGTACAGTGACGACTCAGTCCGGCGCCGGGCCTAACCCGCTCCAACTGAGTGGGTTTGCCTACCTCGCCGGCCCGTATAAAGGCGCACCGCTGTCGATGGTGATCATCACCCCGGCAGTGGCGGGTCCGTTCGACCTCGGCACCGTGGTCGTCCGGGTGGCGCTCCACGTCGATCCGGAGACCGCCCAGATCCGAGCCGTCTCGGATGTCATCCCCCACGTCTTCGGCGGGGCGAAGCTTGATATCCGCTTGATCGACCTCAACGTCGACCGTGGCGGGTTCATGCTCAACCCGACGAACTGCCAAGCGCAGGCGACGGCGGGGACGATCAACGGCGGCGGGGCCGATCCGACCAACCCGGCGGCGTTCAGCACCCTCGCCGTCAGCGACCCGTTCCAGGCCACCGAGTGCCGGGGCCTCGGCTTCAAGCCGAAGCTGCGGGTGAAGCTGTTCGGCGGCACCAAGCGGGACAAGAACCCGCGCCTGAAGGCGGTCCTGACGGCCCGTAGCGGCGACGCCAACGTCGCCCGCACGGCCCTGACGATGCCGCGGTCGCTGTTCCTCGACCAGAGCCACATCGGCACCGTATGCACGAGGCCGCAGCTGGCTTCCCACACCTGCCCGAAGGCTTCGGTCTACGGGAAGGGCTGGGCGGAATCGCCGTTGCTCGACAAACCGTTGCAGGGCAAGGTGTACCTCGTGTCCTCCGACAACGAATTGCCGGACCTGCTGGTCGACCTCCGCGGTCAGGTGGACATCCACCTGCGCGGCGTGATCAGCTCCAAGCGCGGGGGCCTGAAGACGGTCTTCCGCAACGTTCCGGACGTGCCGGTCTCGAAATTCGTCCTCAGCATGAAGGGCGGCGAGAAGAGCCTCCTGGTCAACTCGCAGAACACCTGCGCGAAACCGCAGCGTGCTGTGCTGAACATCAAGGGGCAGAACGGCAAGAAGGTCAAGAACAACAAGTACAAGCTGAACATCGTCTCCTGCGGCAAGAAGGGCAAGAAGTAGGGAGGCGGTTCCAGCACGTCGTCAGCACCGGCGCGGAGGTCGAATAGCCTCCGCGCCGGTGCGCCCGACGCTCTCAGTCCTCGTCGTCGCCTACGACAGCCGCGACGACCTCGCCAAGACGCTTCCCGCCCTGCTCCCCGAGCTGGGTGAGGGCGACGAGCTGATCGTCGTCGAGAACAAGGCCGGCGACGGCAGCGTCGAGGTGGTGCGGGAGCTCGCGCCCGAGGCCCGGATCGTGCGGATGGGGCGGAACGCGGGGTTCGCCGGCGGCTGCAACGCCGGCGCCGAGGCGGCGAGCGGCGACCTGCTCGTCGTCCTCAACCCCGACGCGGCGCCGCGGCCCGGCTTCGGCGAGGCGATCCGCAAGCCCTGGCAGGAGGAGCGCGGCTGGGCCGCCTGGCAGGCGCTGGTGGCAAACGGCGACGCCAGCCAGGTCAACTCCGCCGGCAACCCGATCCACTTCACCGGCATCGTCTGGGCGGGAGGGCACGGCAAGCCGATCGCCGAGGCCCCGCCGGCGGGCGAGGTGGTCTCCCTCTCCGGCGCCTGCCTGGCGATCCCGCTGGCCGAATGGCGCCGCTTGGGAGGCTTTCCCGAGGACTTCTTCATGTACCACGAGGACGTCGACCTCTCGGTCCGCCTGCGGCTCTACGGCGGCACGATCGGGATCGAGCCCACGGCGGTGGTCGCCCACGACTACGAGTTCAGCGCCAACCCCGACAAGTGGCGCTGGCTGGAGCGCAACCGCCTCGCCCTCGTCACCCGGACCTACCCCACCTCGCTGCTCGTCCTGCTCGCCCCGGCCCTGCTCGCCACCGAGCTGGCCCTCCTGCTCGTCGCCGCCACGGGAGGCTGGGGAAGACAGAAGCTCCGCGCCAACCTCGAATTCCTCCGCCGGCTCCCCCGCCTCCTCCACGAGCGCCGCCAAATCCAACGCCGCCGCACCATCACCCCCGCCGAATTCGCCGCCTACCTAACCCCCGACCTCAACTCCCCCT
>DASZDI010000268.1:0-4372 GCA_035942135.1 Solirubrobacterales bacterium
GCTACACGCTCTCCTGCGAGGAGTTCGGCCCGCGGGCGCTGACCGCCCAGGCGGTGCGGGCCGAGCGCGCCGGCTTCGAGTTCGCCGGCATCTCCGACCACTTCCACCCCTGGGTCGACAAGCAGGGCAACAGCCCCTTCGTCTGGGGCGTGATCGGCGCGATCTCGCAGTCGACCGAGCGGCTGCGGCTGCTGACCGGCGTCACCTGCCCGACGACGCGGATCCACCCGGCGATCGTCGCCCAGGCCGCCGCCACTGCCGCGACCCAGATGCCGGGTCGCTTCTCGTTCGGCGTCGGCACCGGGGAGAACCTCAACGAGCACATCCTCGGCGACGCCTGGCCGCCGGTCGCGCGCCGGCAGGAGCGGCTGGAGGAGGCGATCGAGGTGATCCGCAAGCTCTGGGAGGGCGGCCTCACGACCCACTACGGGCGCCACTTCACGGTCGAGAACGCGCGCGTCTACACCCTGCCCGAGGAGCTGCCGCCGATCGTCGTCGCGGTCGCCGGCGAGCGCTCGGTCGACCTCGCCGCCCGGGTCGGCGACGGGCTGATCGGGACCGCGCCGAAAGCCGAGTCGATCGAGGAATTCCGCGCCAAGGGCGGCGAGGGCAAGCCGACCTACGGCCAGCTCCACGTCTGCTGGGCCGAGTCCGAGGCCCAGGCGCGGAAGACGGCGCTGGAATGGTGGCCGAACGGCGGCATCAGCGGCAGCCACTTCCTCGAGCTGCCCCTCCCCTCCCACTTCGAAGAGGGCACCGAGCTGGTCGACGAGGAGACGATCGCCGAGAGCATCGTCTGCGGCCCCGACCCCGACAAGCACCTCGAAGCGATCCGCGAGTACATCGACGCCGGCTACGACCACGTCTACGTCCACCAGGTCGGCCCCGACCAGGACGGCTTCTTCGACTTCTACGAGCGCTCCGTCCTGCCCGCGCTGCGCGCCTGAGCCCTCCTCCGGCCGCGCCGATTTCCCCCCAATTTTGGGGATGGTCCACGGTTTCCACGTCGAAACCCAGGGGTACCGAGCAGCTATGGCGAGCCCGAACGTCAAGACCCTTCCCAAGCCCGGCGAGGTCTGGCTGAGCTGCCCGCCCTACCTGATGCTGGCCCGCATCGTCGACGTCGACAGCCGGGCCGAGCCGCCGGTCGTCAGCTACGAGCTCCACGACGAGGACGGCTCGCTCCTGCAGTCGGTCGAGCACGCCACACTCGACCACGGCTGGTGGCAGACCTTCCAGCGGCTCGAGCCGCGTTTCGGCTGACTCCCGGCTAACGGACATATGATTCCGTTAGAATGGACACATGAATGAGCTTGCGCTGCTGGCGCCTCGAGTCGATGCCAGCGAGCGGACCCTGCGACGGGCCCTCCAGGAGGGAACCCTTCGCGGCCATCGCCTCTCGCCCCGGCGACTGAAGCTGTCCGCCGCAGAGAGGGATTACGTGCTCCGGAAGTGGCCCCTGCTCGGAGCCCTGCGGGCAGCGCTTCGCACCGAGTCGAACGTCCGCTTCGCTCTTCTGTTCGGCTCGGCGGCACGGGGGGACGACACCGCCGGGAGCGACATCGATCTCCTGGTGGAGATGCGGGAGCCCTCCCTGGTCCGGCTCGTAGACCTCGCGCTGAAGCTCGAAGGCCTCCTCGGGCGTGAGGTCGACGTCCTCGCCTTGGAGGAGGCCGAAGACGATCCCCTGCTGCTTGCGGAAGCGGTGCGTGAGGGGCGGGTCCTCGTCGACCGCGACGGGCGCCGGCCGAAGCTCGAGGCGCAGGCGAAAAGCGCGCAGCGCCAGGTCGACCTCCGATTGCGCGAGCGAGGACAGCAGGCGCTGAGAGGAATCGAGCGATTGCTGGTCGAGGGCGGCTGATGGGGAGCGGGAGCAAGACCCCGACCCAGCTCCGCACCGAGATCGTCGCTCATCTCGAAGACTTCCCCCACCAGCTCCTCGCCCTCGAAAGCGCGATGGAGGAGTTCGGCGAAGGCTTCGAGATGGCCGTGTTCAAACCCGCCTTCGAAAGGAAGTCCGGCATCAAGGCGTACAACCAGGTGCAGGCGGTCGAACGGGCATTCGGCAGGGTCCAGAACTACATGGTCCAGCTCTCCGAAAGCGGAGCGGCGCTCGCGGGCCTGGAGCTCCCGAGAAACCACCAGAGCTCCGCGGCCCGAGCCTTCGAGGCCCTGAGAGAAGCCGGGGCCGTCGACGCCTCGCTGTGCAGGCGCCTGCAGCGGGCGCAGAAAGCGCGCTCGGCGGTGGAGCACTCGTACATCAAGGTGAAAGCCGGCAGGGTCCACGAAGCGGTCGAGCTGGTGGCGGAGTCCGCCCGCGCCTTCATCGGCCCCTACACCGTCTGGATCAAGCCTCGCCTGTAGCAACTGTTTCCGCGGCAGCAACCGCAGGGTAGACGCCGCTTATGCCGACGCCGAACACCGCGGGGCGGATTGCGTCACCCCCGGGGCCGGACGCAAACGTCCTCGTCCAGACGGTCGCCTTCCATCGCGACCCGCTCGAGTTCCTGCGCCGGCAGCGGGAGCGGTTCGGGGACGTCTTCCAGATCCGCCTGTTGACCGCGCGGCCGACCTTCGTCGTCACCGACCCCGAGGCGGTCGCGGCGCTGCTCGACTCCGATCACGGGCGCGCCCACGCGGGCGAGGCGCGGCGGGAGGTCCTCCCCTTCGCCTCGACCCGCTCGGTCTTCGGCGGCGACGGCGAGGCGCACCGGGCGGCGCGGGCGCGGATCGCCCCGGCCTTCGCGCCGGAGGTAATCGACTCCCGCCGCGACGAGATCGCGCGGATCGCCGAGCGCCACGCCTCGCGGTGGCCGCTCGGGCGGCCCTTCCGCCTGCTCTCGCGGTTGCGCACCCTCTGCGACGAGGTCTTCGTCCGCCTCGTCCTCGGCGTCCGCGACGAGCAGATCGCCGCCGAGCTGATCGAGGCGATCGGGCGGATGCTGCGCACCCCCGGCAACCCGCCGGTGACCCTGCCGGGCAAAGGCGACGGGCTGATCGGCGAGGTTGGCTACGCGCTCTTCGAGCAGCGCCGGGCGCCGGTCCTCGCGGCGCTCTCGCGGGCGGTCGAAGCGCGCCGCGCCGAAGCCGCCGGAGGGGTCGACGAGGTCGACGTGCTCGGCTGCATGGTCGCCGCCGAGACCGAGCTGACCACCGAGCAGATCGTCGACGAGCTGCTCTCGCTGCTGATGGCGGCACAGGAGCCGCCCTCGATCGGGCTCGCCTGGCTGCTCGACCGGCTCTCCCGGGAGCCGGAGCTGGCGGAGGGGTTCGTCGCCGACCCCCGCGCTCCCCTCTCCGACGCGATCGTCCGCGAGACCCTGCGGCTGCGGCCGCCCGCCTCGGGCTCGCTGCGCCGCCTGCTCGAGCCGATGCGGGTCGACGGCCACGAGCTCCCCGCCGGCGGCGGCGTCCTCGTCCCCACCTCGCTGGTCCACCGCGACCCCCGCGGCTTCCGCGACCCGGACCGCTTCGAGCCCGAGCGCTGGCTCGCCGACATCACCCCCTCCTGGCCGTTCTTCCCCTTCGGCGGCGGCGCCCGCCGCTGCGTCGGCGAGCCGCTCGCCCGCGCCGAGATCGAGACCGTCGTCCCGGCCGTGCTGCGGACGGTGAAGCTGAGCCCGCTGGCGGCCGAGCCGGAGCGGATGGTGCAGCGGGCGACGGTGCTGGTCCCACAGCGCAGCCTGCTGGTGCGGGCGAGCCGCGCCTAGGTGGGGCTGCCGAAGGCCGCGAGGGCCTCCTCGGCGCTGTCGAAGACGAGCCCGTTGCTGGTCAGGCCGGTCATCGAGAGCACGCGCAGGACCTGGGCGGTGGGCGCGTAGACCGCCAGCCGGTTGCCGTCGTCCTGCATCCGGTTGTAGGCGCGGAGGACCACCGCGATCCCGGAGGAGTCGATGAAGGTGCAGCGCTCGAGCCCGACCAGGACCCGCTTGCACTCGGCCACGGCGGCGGTGAGGACCTCGTCGAGCTGCCCCGCCACGGCGAGGTCGAGCTCTCCTTCGACCTGGATGTCCCTGCAGCCCGGCTGCAGGTCGCGCTCGCTGACGTTAAAGCGCTGCATCGAGACAGGTGGTGAGTAAACGGGGGGGCATAATCGGCGCCTTCGGGAGTCGGTTCTTCTGGTCGGGGTCCGGGAATCGGCCTGTCGGCCGGGTCACGTGCCTTTTCCTAATGCGATGCCCGGCGCCATGCCCCGGGAACATCGACCGCCGATCCTAGCGCGGCCTGTGGTCAGACGCAACGCTCCCAGGCGCGACCGGGACGCCTAAGCTCGCCCCGTGGCCCGCCGCCGAGGACTGCCGCCGCCGGAGGAGATCGTCGCGGCGATCGTCGAGCTCGCCGACGACGGCTTCTGCCGGCGCGGCGAGCTCGC
>DASZDI010000269.1:0-4596 GCA_035942135.1 Solirubrobacterales bacterium
TCGCAGCTCCTCGTCGACCTCGTAGGCCGTGTCGAGATTGCTGTCGTAAGGGGGCACGTGAATGTTGAACATCGCCCGGCCGGGGTGCTCCAACTGATCGACCAGGTGCCTCAGCCGCGTATAGATCTCGTCCTCGTCCAACTCCCGAGGCGTCTTCCAAGGGGTGCGGTTGGAGTAGCCGAAGGAGACCAGCTCGTGGGGGCCGACCGTCCGCACCACCTCGTCGCAGGCGTCGACGCTCCTCCCCGCCGCCAGCACCTCGTCGATCGACCAGGGGTCGTCGTTGCCGGGGATGACGTAGGCGCGGGTGTCGGTGCCGGCGAGGCGCTCGTCGGCGAACTCGACCCAGAGGCGCAGCTCGTCGAGCAGGGCCTCTTCGAATGCCCGCTCGCGCCAGGCGGGGTCCTCGCCCAGTCGCCGCGCCTCCTCGCGGTCGACGATCAGCGGGTACATCCCGTTCGTCGCGATCGCCCGCTGCATCTGGTCGAGCTCTTCGGCGGTGCGGGCGATCCGCTGCTCGCCGATCACCCGGGCGCTGTAGGAGCCGTCCCCTTCGCGGACGATCGGGACCAGGGCCTTGCCGGTCAGGTCTCCCCCCATCACGAGGGCGTCGGCCGGGTAGTGGGCGGCCGCGTTGACGAACTTCTTCCAGCAGACGCGCGAGCCATGCACGTCTCCCGCGTAGAAGAGGCGCGTGATGCTCTGGTCTCGTCGGCGTTTGAACACTTTCCCCCTGGCTCCCGGCCTCAGATCATCGGTGATCCAGACGACGAGCGGTGGCCTGACCTTATTCTCGAATTGGTCATCATGTCTAGTTAGTTTGGTACGCAAGCTCGCGCTGAAGCAGCCGCAGCGCGGCGGCGGGGTCGTGTGAAGCCAACAGGCCCGCGGCGGCGAGGATGTAATTGCCGTCCAGGGCGATCTCCGGATCCTGGGGGGCAAGGGAGTGCGGCGCCCGTCGGGCGAGGGCCTCCCGGAGGATCGACTTCCCGTCCCTGCGGTGTACGAAAACACCACCGGTACCCAAAACCTGTCTTACCTCGCGCAGATCGGGACCGCTGCGAACCAACGTCGGCGGCCCCCCTTCCCCCCGCGTCAGCAGCATCGTGCCGCAGTGCCGCCTCAAGGCGTGCGTCGCGCAACCGATCGCCAACAGGCGGTCCAGCTCGGCCTCTTCCGGATCGCTCGGGATCCACTGCGAGGACTCGGATCGTTTCGATACAGACTGTCCAATGGACCCGATCTCTGCTTTCGCGTTCGACTCGATCCAGCGCCCGTCGGCGGCGAGAACGCCGGGGGAGCCGGCTCGCAGGCCGAGGTCCCCCTCGACCGTTCGCAGCGTCGCCGGGGGAGGCAGCAGCGGGTCCTCGATCCCCGGCGTCACCGCCGCCACGGCCCGATCGGAGTGGACATCCGTGGTGGCCCCGCCGATGTCGACGACGATCACGTCGCCGGCGCCGGGCTCGGCCTCGGTGCCCCTCGAGAGCAGTCGCGTTGCTTCCAGCACCGCCTCGGGGGTCGGCATCTTCACCATCTGCTCGAACTCGGCGCCGGCGCTGAGCCCCTTGCCGCCGATCACGTGCTCGAGGAAGACGCGCAGGATCGCCTCCCGAGCCGAGTCGATCTCCAGCTTCCCCAGTTCCGGCATCACGTTGGCGGCGACCTCCGCCTGGATCCCGGCCGAGCGGAAGATCTCCGCTGCCGCCTCGGCCACATCGGCGTTGCAGGCGACAACCGCGTGGCCGCCGAGTTTCCGCGACGCCAGGCGGCGCGCGTTCTCCAGCACCAGCTCCGCCTGGCCGCCGTCGGTGCCGCCGGCGAAGAGGACGATCTCGGGCCGGGCCGCCTGCAGCTCGTCCAGCTGCTCGTCGTCCAGGGTCCCGGCCAGCACCGCCTCCACCCGCGCCCCGGCGTTCAGCGCCGCCTGCCGTGCCGCCGCCGCGGTGAGGTCGGCGACGAGGCCGACCGCCGCCACCCGCAGCCCGCCGCCGGCGCTGGAGACGGCGAGGGCGAGGTCGACCTCGACCGAGCCGAGCGGCCGGGCGGCGGCGGCGAGCGCGGCCGCGTAGCCCTCCATCAGGTCGGTGCCGATGCTGGTCGGCGCCTCGGCGCGCGCCAGCAGGACCCCCTCGTCGGGATCGACCAGGTTGACCTTGGTGTAGGTGCTGCCGAAGTCCGCCAGCGCGACGACGCTCACGAGCGCCTCAGACGGCGACGCCGTGAGCCCGCTGCTGGATCAGCGCGTCGACGAGGCGGTCGATCGAGCCGGGCGTTCCGATCCCGAGCCCGTTGAGGTCGGCGCTGACGTCGACCGGGACGTCCGACCCGTCGATGTCTTCGTTCAGCACGCCCCCCATGAAGATCGGGACCTCGCCGACCCCGGCGCTCCGCAGCTCCTCGACCAGGCGCTGCCCGAAGGAGCGGGCGACGCCGTTGTGGGTGGTGATGACCACCGCGTCGGCATCGGTCTCGATCACCCCTTTGACGATGTCCTCGGGGTCGCGGTTGATGCCGAAGGCGATCACCTGGGTCCCGACCGCGCCCAGGGTCGAGGTGAGCAGGAACTCGGCGAACTCGTGCACGTCGGTCGAGGTGACGAGCACCTTCATCCCCCGGATCGACTCCTCTTCGCGGCGGCCGCGCAGCTCGGTCAGCAGGCGATCGCGCTCCCGCATCGTGCTCTTGACCAGGTCGGTTTCGAGGACCGGGCGGCGGCCGCGGGGGAACTCGGGGTCGGGCCGACCCGCGCCGAAGAGCTCCTCGCAGCGCTCCGAGCCGAGGCGTTTCAGCACCAGCAGCACCTGAGCGGGGTCGCGGACGTCGATGCCGGCGCTGGAGAGGCCGGCGATCGCCGCCGCGAAGAAGGCACGGCCGCCGCGGACCAGCTCGTCGCGCATCGCCTCGATCTTCGCCCAGTCGACCACCGGGTCGACGAGGGGCGCGTAGTCCTCGAGCCGCCGGCTGATCGTCTGCACCGTCGCCACCTCGTCCCAGGAGGGGATCCGTTCGGTCTCGGTCACCGGGACCGCGATCGGCGCCCCGCCGAGGCGGTAGCGCTGCTCGACCATCTTCATGAAGAGGACGTCGGTGTTCAGCACCGCCATGTTGGCGTCGAAATCGGGCGTGTTGCCGATCGTGTCGCCCTGGACGTAGGAGAGCGGGACCCTGTCGGGGTTGACGACGTCCAGCGCCAGCGTCACCGCCGACTTGACCACCGGGTTCTGGGTGAGGCCGCCGAACGAGGGCGAGTAGGCGGCGCCGATCAGCTCTTCGCTGATGTAGCGCTCCAGCATCGCCCAGCCGACGTAGTTGGCGTAGTCGTGGAAGACGCCGGGGTAGCCGTCCTCCAGGTAGGAGTCGAAGATGACGCCGTCGTCTTTGAAGGCCGCGAGCAGCCCCGCCGCCTTCAGCACCTGCACCGTCTGCGTGACGTCGTCGTCGAAGTAGGGCCAGCGCCAGGAGTACTGGGAGAGGACGCCGATGGTCGTGATGCCCGCCCGCAGCGCGTCGACGGCGTTTTCGACCGAGCCCGGCCCGCCGATCGTGTTGTCGGCGGCCTCGGGCTGGATCGGCACGGTGTGCGCCAGCTCCCACCAGTCCTGCTCGGTCATCATCACGGGCCCGGTTTCCTGCGCGGCCTCGGCGCGCTTGTCTTTGGGCAGGCCCATCCGCCGCTCGGCGATCAGGTTGAAGCGGTCGGGCGGGCGCACGCCGCGGGAGAGCGCGTCCTCGTAGATCAGCGTCAGCCCCTCGCGGGTGTCGGCCCAGGTGGCGAGGCCGATGTTCATGCAGGTGCAGGTGAAGCCCTCGGTGCGGGCGCGCTCGCGCCACTCGCGCTCGGAGCCGACGCCCTTCTCCTCGCAGAAGAGAGAGCGGCCGCGCTCGACCTCGGATGCCAGCGCCCGTCCCTCCTCGACGACTTCCCGCCCATCCGGCAGGTCGGAAGGGAGAAGCGCCGTCAGGTCAACGTCTATCTCGGTCACGGTCCCCCATTCCTCCCAATTTCGTTTCAACTGCTCAAAGCACTCTAGAACTCTGAGAGTACCCATTTCCCCACCCGGGCAGTCCGGGCTCCGGGCCCACCGTGAAACCTAACCGCTGACAAGGCTCGACAGCGCTTGTTTCAGAACCGAGGGGAATCCAAAAAAGGAGGGGCTGCGAGCGGCAGAGCGGCGGGAGCCCTGGGCGAGGCGGGGCAACTCCGGGGAAGAAGCTGTGTTCCCGAGGGTGCGATGCGGGGAAAGACGCAGCTCGTCCTTGGCATGGCCGCGCTCCTGGCGGCGGTTGCCGGCAGCGCCTTCGCCTCCGCGGCGGAGGCCTCGACGCGCATCGTCAGCCAGGAAGGTCAGCGGAAGATCGTCTCGCTCTCCCCCTCCGGGGGCCCACGGCAGACGCTGTTCCGCTTCGGGGAGGGAGTGGTGCTCAGCGTGGGCGCCTCGCGCGACGGGCGGCGGATCGCCTTCGCCACCCGTTCGTGGAGCCGGGAGAAGGGCGACCGCGCCTGGGTCGATCGCATCTGGACGATGGACGGCAACGGCCACGATGCGCGCGTCGTCAGGGCCTTCGTCGCCGCGGGCAGAGAGCGGGGGCCGAGGC
>DASZDI010000270.1:0-6350 GCA_035942135.1 Solirubrobacterales bacterium
GACTAAAACGATGAGCGTCCTGAGGCCTGGTCGCGCCTGAGGCCGCGGTAGCGCCGGATCAGCGCGTTGGTGGAGCTGTCGTGGTGCAGCACCGGCTCCTCGGCCGCCTCGAGCTCCGGGATGATCGCCTGCGCCAGCACCTTGCCCAGCTCGACCCCCCACTGGTCGAAGGAGTCGATCCCCCAGATCGCCCCCTGGACGAAGACGCTGTGCTCGTAGAGGGCGACCAGGGCGCCCACGGTCTCCGGCGTCAGGCGCTCGGCGAGGATCGTGTTCGAGGGCCGGTTGCCCTCCATCACCCGGTGCGGCACGACCGCCTCCGGCGTCCCCTCCGCCCGCACCTGCTCCGGCGTCTTGCCGAAGGCGAGCGCTTCGCCCTGGGCGAAGACGTTCGACATCAGGATGTCGTGGTGGCGGCCGAGCGGGTTGAGCGAGTTGGCGAAGCCGATGAAGTCGCAGGGGATCAGGTGCGTCCCCTGGTGGATCAGCTGGTAGAAGCTGTGCTGGCCGTTGGTCCCCGGCTCCCCCCAGTAGATCGCGCCGGTGTCGTAGTCGACGTGGCTGCCGTCGAGGGTGACGTGCTTGCCGTTCGACTCCATCGTCAACTGCTGCAGGTAGGCGGGGAAGCGGTGCAGGTACTGGTCGTAGGGCAGGACCGCGCAGGTCTGCGCGCCGAAGAAGTCCGCGTACCAGACCGCCAGCAGGCCCATGATCAGCGGCAGGTTCTCCGCCGTCGGCGCCTCGCGGAAGTGCTCGTCCATCGCGTGGAAGCCGGCCAGCATCTCGCCGAAGCGGGCCGGGCCGATCGCCAGCATCGTCGAGAGCCCGATCGCCGAGTCCATCGAGTAGCGGCCGCCGACCCACTTCCAGAAGCCGAACATGTTGGCGGTGTCGACCCCGAACTTCGAGACCTCCTCGGCGTTGGTCGAGACGGCAACGAAGTGCTTGGCGACCGCGGCCTCGTCGCCCCCTACGCCGGCCAGAGACCATTCACGCGCGGTTCTTGCGTTGGTCATCGTCTCCAGCGTGGAGAAGGTCTTCGAGGAGATCACGAAGAGCGTCTCCTCCGGATCGAGGTCCCGCGTCGACTCGGCGAAGTCGGTGCCGTCGACGTTGGAGACGAAGCGGAAGGCCATGTCCCGGTCGCTGTAGTGGCGCAATGCCTCGTAGGCCATCACCGGCCCGAGGTCGGAGCCGCCGATGCCGACGTTGACGACGTTGCGGATCGGCCTGCCGGTGTGGCCGCGCCACTCGCCCGAGCGCACCCGCTCGCAGAAGGCGCCCATCCGGTCGAGGGTCTCGTGGACCTGCTTGACGACATCCTCCCCGTCGACCACCAGCGAGCGGTTGCGCGGCATCCGCAGCGCCACGTGGAGCACGGCCCGGTCCTCGGAGACGTTGATGTGCTCCCCGGCGAACATCGCCTCCCGCCGCTCGAAGACCCCCCGCTGCTGCGCCAGCCCCCCGAGCAGCATCAGCGTCTCGTCGGTGACCCGGTTCTTCGAGAAGTCGAGGTAGAGCCCCGCCCCCTCGGCGACCAGCCGCTCCCCCCGCTCGGGGTCGGAGGCGAAGAGGTCGCGCAGGTGCGCGTCGCGGATCTGCGCGAAGTGGGCCTGCAGCTCGGCCCAGGCGGGCGCCTGCTCGAGGGGGCTTGCCGGCGCAGGCGGAGACATGCCGGAAGATTCGCATGTCCTGGATTCGCGTACGCTCCTGATCAGGGGGTTTAGGAACGGATGAGTCTCACGCTTCGCAAAGCAAGCCTGGTCGCGGCCGCCCTCGTCGTCATCTGTCTCTCGGCAGCAACGACTCGTACTGCGGACGCGACCTTCCCCGGCCGCCCCGGGGTGATCGTCTTCAACATGATCACCTTCCAGGGCGACGGCAGGGAATTCACCGGTGGCCTTTACGTGATCCGCCCCGGCCAGAAGCGCCCCCGGCAACTCACCAAGAACCGTTTCGACTACGACCCGAGCTTCGCCCCGTCCGGTCAGAAGCTGGTCTTTCGCCGGGTGAGCGATTCTGGCGGTGGCATCTACACGCTGAACATCCGAAGCGGCAACGCGAAGAGGCTGACCACTGTGGGGGGCGATTTAGATCCCGCCTTCGGACCGAGCGGGACGATCGTCTTCTCCCGCTTCGTCAACGAGAGCGGGTACGACCTGTTCCTTCGCAATCCCAATGGTCGCCTGCGACAGCTCACCTCGAACAGCGGACGTGACAGGGAAGCCGTCTTCACCCCGGATGGCGAGCGAATCGTCTTCCGCCGGGACTACAGGCGCGTCGTTCCCTTCACCGTCGCCGAGGGAGGCCCGCCCGAAGGTCTCTATTCGATCCGGATCGACGGCACCGGGCTGCGAGCCATCAAGCGCGGTGCCAGACCGAGGAACTTCGATATCTCCCCCGATGGCCAGAACTTCGTATTCGGCTCCGCAACTGAGATCTATCCCGCCTATTCGCCCGCCGGGAGCAAGATCGCCTACACCAACTACGAAGGGCTGTGGATACGCCGCGCGGACGAGAGCGGCAGCCCCAAACTTGTGCTCGCCACCGACTATCGGCCCTATGAAGCCGGCGGAGCGCTGGTAATTCAGCCCGCCTGGCAGCCGCTGCCCTAGCCGGCGTCGGGCGCAGTCACCCGGCCGCGACCCCGCGCTGGGACTCGATCGACTTCAGCATTTCTTCCCAGGCCTTGTTGAAGCTCTCTTTGCCCTCCTCCTGGAGACGGGAGGCGAGGGCGGCGACGTCGATGCCGGCCTCGACGAACTCGGCGAGGACCTGCTCGGCGTTGCCGCCGTCGGCGGGGAAGAGCTCGGAGACGTCGCCGTGGTCGGCGAAGGCGTGCAGGGTCGGCTCGGGCATCGTGTTGACGGTGAGGGGCGCGGCGAAGGCCTCGATGTAGAGAGTGTCGGAGGCGTCGGGGTCCTTGGTCCCGGTGCTGGCCCAGAGCAGGCGCTGCGGGCGCGCGCCCTCGTTCATCAGGCGCAGCATGCGGTCGGACTGCAGCAGCTCCTGGTAGGCGCGGAAGGTGCGGCCGCCGATCGCGATCCCGAGCCGGTTGACGAGGTGGTCGGGCACGTCCTTGCCGACGGCGACGTCCCAGCGGCTGATGAAGAGCGAGGCAACGGAGGCGACGTTCGGGTCCAGCCCCGCCTCGACCCGGCGCTCGATCCCGCGCATGTAGGCGTCGGCGGCGCCGAGGTACTGCTTGTCGTCGAAGAGCAGGGTGACGTTGACGGGGACGCCGGCGAAGATCGCCTCCTCGATCGCCTCGCGGCCGGCCTGGGTGCCGGGGATCTTGATGAAGAGGTTGTCGCGCTGGCCCTCGGCGTGGAGCGCCTTGACCTGCTCGATCGTCGCCGCGGCGTCGTCGGCCAGCAGCGGCGAGACCTCGAGCGAGACGAAGCCGTCGACGCCGGCGGTGCGGCGGTGTACCTCGGCGAAGAGGTCGGCGGCGTCGCGCAGGTCGGCCAGCGCCAGCTCGAAGAAGATCTTCTCGGTCTCGTTGGCCCCGATGCCCTCGCCGGCGGCCGCCTTCGGCGCCACCTCGGCGATCTGCTCGTCGTAGGCGTCGCCGCCGGAGATCGCCTTTTCGAAGATCGACGGGTTCGAGGTCAGGCCGGTGACGGAGAGGTCGCGGATGTAGCCCTCCAGCACCCCCTCGCGCAGCATCGGCCGGGTGATGTTGTCGAGCCAGAGGCTCTGTCCCAGTTCGTGCAGCCGCTCGGTCGGCTTCATCAGCGCCTCCTCAGGTCTAGGGGTTGACGGCCGCGCGCCCGGCGACCTCACGCGCCACCTTGGCGACGTTGTCGACGGTGAACCCGAACTCGGTCTCGACGTCCTTGAACGGGGCCGACTGGCCGAAGGTGGTCATCCCCATGATGGCACCCTCCCGACCGACGTATTTCTCCCAGCCGAGCTGCGCGCCCTCCTCGATCGCGACCCGGGCGACGACGTCCGGCGGCAGCACCTCGTCGCGGTAGGCCTCGTCCTGCTTCTCGAAGATCTCCCAGCAGGGGAGGCTGACGACGCGGCTGCGGATCCCGTCGGCCTTGAGCCGCTCGTGAGCGCCGACGGCGAGCTGGACCTCGCTGCCGGTGGCGATCAGGATCAGGTCGGGGGCCCCATCGCCGACTCCGTCGGCGATGGGGTCGGGATCGGCCAGGACATAACCCCCCCGCCTGGCGCCCTCGGCCGAGGCGTACTTGGAGCGGTCCAGGACCGGCACCGTCTGGCGGGTCATCACCAGCGCCACCGGGCAGTGGGTGCGGTCGATCGCCATCCGCCAGGCCTCGACCACCTCGTTGGCGTCGGCGGGGCGGATCACGTCGAGGTGCGGCATCGCCCGCAGCGAGGCGAGCTGCTCGATCGGCTGGTGCGTGGGGCCGTCCTCGCCGAGGCCGATCGAGTCGTGGGTGAAGAGGTGGATCACCGGCAGCTCCATCAGCGCCGAGAGGCGGATCGAGGGTCGGCCGTAGTCGCTGAAGGTGAGGTAGGTCGACCAGAGCGGGCGCAGCTTGCAGAGCGACATCCCGTTGCAGGCCGCGGCGGCGCCGTTTTCGCGGATCCCGAAGTGGACCTGGCGGCCCTCGTAGCTGCCCGGCTCGTACTGGGTCGCGTCCTTGAGCCGGACCGAGGTCGAGTCGGTGAGGTCGCAGGAGCCGGCGAGCAGCCACGGCACCCGCTCGGCGATCGCGTTCTCTACCTTGTTCGAGGCCTTGCGGGTCGCGAGCCCCTTCTCTTCGTCGGCCTCGAAGGAGGGCAGGTCGGCGTCCCAGCCGTCGGGGAGGCGGCGGTGCTGGATCGTCTCGACCTCAGCCGCGTGCTCGGAGGCCGCCAGCTTCTCGCCCCAGGTGGAGCTGAGCTCGGCGCCGCGCTTGCCGATCACCTCGTCGAAGCGCTCGCGGACGCCGTCGGGGACGAGGAACTGCTCGTCCTCGGGCCAGCCGTAGGCCTGCTTGGTCAGCTTGATCTCGTCCTCGCCGAGCGGTTCGCCGTGGGCGGACTCGGTGTCCTGCTTGTTCGGCGAGCCCCAGCCGATGTGGCTGTCGACGACGATCAGGGTCGGGCGACCGGTCTCGGCCTTGAACTCCTCGAACGCTTTGCCGAGCAGGCCGGCGTCGTTGGCGTCGCCGACCCGCAGCACGTTCCAGCCGTAGCCCTCGAAGCGGCTGAGCACGTCGTCGCTGAAGGCCAGCGCGGTGTCGCCGTCGATCGAGATGTGGTTGTTGTCGAAGATCCAGCAGAGGTTGTCGAGCTTGAGGTGGCCGGCCAGCGAGGCGGCTTCGTGGGAGATCCCCTCCTGCAGGTCGCCGTCCCCGGCCAGCGCGTAGACGTCGAAGTCGAAGAGGTCGGCGCCGTAGGTCGCCCCCAGCCACTTCGAGGCCATCGCCATCCCGGTCGTGGTGGCGACGCCCTGGCCGAGCGGGCCGGTGGTGGTCTCGACCCCGGTCGTCCAGCGGTACTCGGGGTGGCCCGGCGTGCGCGAGTGCAGCTGGCGGAAGCTTTCGATCTCGTCGAGGCCGCAAGCCGGCTCGTCGGTGATGTTGTAGTCCTCGTCCACCTTGCGGACGCCGGCGAGGAAGATCATCGAGTAGAGCAGCATCGAGGCGTGCCCGGCCGAGAGCACGAAGCGGTCGCGGTTCGGCCAGATCGGGTTCGCCGGGTCGTAGCGAAGGTGGTTCTGCCAGAGCTCGTAGGTGACCGGCGCCAGCGACATCGGCGTCCCGGGGTGGCCCGAGTTCGCCTTCTGGACGGCGTCCATGGAGAGGGTGCGGATCGTGTTGATGCAGAGCTGATCGATGTCTTGAGTCATGTGGAGCCGATCCTAGCCGCAACCGGCCTGTCCACCGCGCACAGCAGCAGAGGGACTAGGAACACAGGATCTCCCTTGCTTTCATATTCATCTCTAATCGACATTTAAATATCTGTATGGCAGCTATACAGATGTTAAAGTGTCGGTATTAAGCGTCAGCATAACTATTCTCCTCGCACTATCGAGGCTGCCGCATTGCTCGGCGCCCGCATCCGCCTGGGCCGACGTGAACGTCGCTGGACCCTGGAGGAGCTTGCGGAGCGGGTCGGAATCGGCGTCGTGACTATGCGGAAGATCGAGCAGGGCGACCCGAGCGTGCGCCTCGGTCTCGCCTTTGAGGCGGCGAGCCTCACCGGAGTGGCCCTCTTCCATGAAGAGGCCTCCCGCCTCTCCCTGGAGAGCGCACGAGTCAAAGACCGGCTCGCCGTCCTGCCACGCCTGGTGCGGAAGCCGGCCAAGGTCGACAATGACTTCTGAGCCACCCCAGGTGTTCGTCTGGGTCTGGATGCCCGGAGCCACCGAGCCGGTTGTGGCGGGC
>DASZDI010000271.1:0-2244 GCA_035942135.1 Solirubrobacterales bacterium
CGCTCCATCGCCGCCCCGCAGAGCTCGATCGCTTCCAGCGAGTGGATCTGCACGACCATCGCCACGTCGGTCGCGACCTGGTCGTTGAGGGAGGGGCCGGTGTGGAGCTTGCCCGCGAGCGGGCCGATCTCCTCGCCGAGCAGGCGCTCGATCGCCATGTGGATGTCCTCGTCGGCGGGCTCGAAGGCGAAGCCGTGCTCGCCAATGCGGACGCGGACCCGCTCCAGTCCCTCCTCGATCCGGCCCAGCTCCTCGTCGTCGAGGACGCCGATCCCGCGCAGGCCGCGGGCGTGGGCGCGGGACTGGTCGATGTCGTAGATCGCCAGCTGCCAGTCGAAGGGCAGCGAGCGGTTGAGGCGCCAGAAGCGCGGGTCCGGGTCTTTGCGGAAGCGTCCCACGGGCGGGCGATTATGCCTTCCGGGCGCTCTGCCCGAGTGCCGCCGCCAGCTCCTGGCAGACGCGGTCCACCTGCGCCTCGGTCATCGCCGGGAAGAAAGGCAGGGCGAGGGAGTCCGCGGAGGCCGCTTCTGCGACCGGGAACTGACCCTCGCGGTAGCCGAGCTCCCGCAGGTGCGGGAAGAGGTGGATGCAGGGCAGATAGGCCTTCGAGGCGACGCCGCGCTCGGCGAGGCGGACGATCACGGCGTCGCGGTCGACGCCCGCGGGCAGGCGCACCGTGTAGACGAACCAGCTGCGCTTCTCGGCGCCGCGGCCGGCGATCGGCGTCCGCACCCCCTCGAGGCCCGAGAGGCGCTCCTCGTAGAGGCGGGCGACGGCGGCGCGGCGCTCCAGCAGCGAGTCGAGCTTCTCGACCTGGGCGACGCCGAGGGCGGCGGCGAGGTCGGAGAGGCGGTAGTTGAAGCCGAGCCGGTCGTGGTCGAGCCAGCCCATGTCGACGGCGCGGCCCTGGTTGCGCTCCGAGCGCAGGCGGGCGGCCTCGTCGGGGTCGCGGGGGACGATCATCCCCCCCTCCCCCGTGGTCATCTGCTTGTTGGCGTAGAAGGCGAAGGTGGCGAGGTTGCCGCGGCTGCCGCAGTCGCGGCCCTCGGAGTCGACGGCGCCGATCGCCTCGCAAGCGTCCTCGAGGACGCCGAGGCCGTGCTTGTGCGCCAGCGCCTCCAGCTCCGGCATTGCCGCAGGGTAGCCGAAGATGTGGACCGGCAGCAGGCCGACGGTCCGCTCGCCGACGGCCGCGGCCGCGGCAGCGGGGTCGAGGTCCAGCGTCTCCTCCTCGACGTCGACGAAGACCGGGCGGGCGCCCTCGTAGAGCAGGCAGTTGGCGGAGGCGACGAAGCTGAACGGGCTGGTCATCACCTCGTCGCCGCCCCCCCAGCCCAGCGCCCGCACCCCGAGGTGCAGGGCGGCGGTGCCGCTGGAGGCCATCACCGCGTCCTCGACCCCGAGCCAGGCGGCGAACTCACGCTCGAAGCGCTCCCCCATCGGCCCCAGCGAGAGCTGCCCGGAGCGCAGCACCTCGAGCACCAGCTCCTCCTCGCGGGCGCCGACCTCGGGTCGGGCGAGCGGGATCTGTCGGTTGTCAGACATCACTGGAACGCGTACTCCAGCGAGTCGACCAGCGCCTCCCAGGAGGCCTCGATGATGTTGACCGAAACGCCGATGGTGCCCCATTCGTGGACGCCATCGGAGGAGTCAAGAAGGACGCGGGTAGCGGCGCCGGTGCCGTGGGCTTCGTCGAGGATGCGGACCTTGTAATTGGTTAGCTCGATGTCACCCAGATGTGGATAGCGGTCGGTGATCGCGACTCGCAAGGCTCGGTTCAGAGCGTCGACCGGCCCATTGCCCTCGGCAACGCGAACGTAGCGCTTGCCATCGACCTCGACCTTGATCGTCGCCTCGGTCTCGATCTCCCCGCCAGCCCGCTTCTCCGTGACGACGCGGAAGCTCTCGAGCTTGAATAGAGACTTATAACTGCCCGCCTCGCGCCGCAGCAGCAGCTCGAAGGAGGCCGGCGCGGCCTCGTAGTGGTAGCCGTCGTGCTCGCGCCGCTTCAGCTGCTCGATCGCCCGGGCGGCGGCCTCGTCGTCCATCTCCAGCCCGACCCGCTCGGCCTGGGCGCGGATCGTCGCCTTGCCGGAGAGCTCGGAGGGGAGGATCGCGCGCTGGTTGCCGACCGCGGCGGGGTCGATGTGCTCGAAGGTGCGGGCGTCGGCCTCGACCCCGGCGACCTGCATCCCCCCCTTGTGGGCGAAGGCGTTCCGCCCCACATAAGGGGCGTCGGGGTCC
>DASZDI010000272.1:0-2203 GCA_035942135.1 Solirubrobacterales bacterium
CGCGAGCGCGAGTTCCAGGGCTGGCTGCAGATCTCCCAGGGCTGCAACTGCGTCTGCTCCTACTGCATCGTCCCCTCGACCCGGGGGCGCGAGGTCAGCCGCGACCCCGAGGAGCTGGTCGCCGAGGCGGAGGCTCTGGCGGCCGACGGCGTCGTCGAGGTGACGCTGCTGGGCCAGAACGTCAACAGCTACGGCCGCGACCTGCCCGGCGAGAAGCGGATCGGCTTCTCCGACCTCCTGCGCCGCGTGGACGCGATCGAGGGGATCGAGCGGGTCCGCTACACCAGCCCGCACCCGAAGGACATGAAGGAGGACGTGATCCGTGCCCACGCGGACCTGCCCTCCCTCTGCGAGCAGATCCACCTACCGCTCCAATCCGGCTCCAGCGCCGTGTTGAAACGGATGCGCCGCACCTACGACCGTCGGCGCTACATGGAGCGGGTGGCGCTGATCCGCGAGCACGTCCCCGACTGCGCGATCACCACCGACATCATCGTCGGCTTCCCGGGCGAGACCGAGGCGGACTTCGAGCAGACGCTGGAAGTGGCCGAGGAGGTCGGCTACGACGGCGCCTTCACCTTCATCTTCTCGCCGCGACGGGAAACCGAGGCGGCGACGATGGACGGCCAGCTCCCGCACCCGGTCAAGGTCGAGCGCCTGGAACGGCTGGTCGAGGTGGTCCAGCGGCGGGCAGCCGAGCGAGCCCAGCGCTTCGTCGGGCGGACAATGGACGTGCTGGTCGAAGGCACCAGCCGCACCGACGAGACGAAGTTGCGCGGCCGCACCCGGCACGGCAAGGCGGTCAACTTCGACGGGGTCGCCGAGGCGGGCGAGTTCGTGCCCGTGGAGATCGAAGCGGCGACCTCGCAGACGCTGAGCGGAGTGGCCGCGAGGCCGCTCACCCGGCTGATCGCAGGGGGCTAGGCGATGCGGGCGTTGCTGTCGGCGATCGCGCTCGCGCTGCTTGTCGCGGCGACTGCCGTCGCGGCGCCTGTCGAGGGCAGCGGCGAGGTCGAAATGCAGGCCCTGCTCGATGACGACGGCAGCGGGCGGCTGTTCGTCAACAACACCGATGGGCCGTGGCAGTGGGAAAGCTGCACCCCTCGGCTGACCGATTGCAGCCGGATGACGGGCGACAGAGAGCTCTCCACCCGCGGCGTTCGACCGCCCGCCGTCTTCCGGGTGAGAAGCGAGGGGCTGGTCGGCATCAGCCCCGAATGGCGGGGACGGGTCGAGCAGATCGCCCCCCCGACGGTTACGGGGACCATCCGCGCCAACGAGTTCGTCGCTCCGGTCCCCGGCAGGTGGGCGCGGGGCTGGGAGGCCGAACTGTCGGAAATGCAGCTCTCGGCCTGCCGCACCGCCGGCGGCAAAGACTGCACCAGCCTGACCGACTCTCACTACAACCGCAGGGGTTGCTCCCTGACCGCTTCGTTGAGTGCCTCGTTCGTGATTCCCGCCGAGTTCGCCGGGCAATTCCTGCGGATCGCGGAGAGGCGCTTGGGCGCCGGCCCGGTCGCGAGGCTCGACTACGCCGTCGGCTCCCCCTACGGACACCCGGTTTGGCGCCGTGACCGGGTTACCGCCGTGGCGGTGGCCGGCCGCATCGCCTCCCGTGCCAGGGGCTATCCGGGTGAGTGCGGGCCGCCCGTGCCCGGCGAAGGATCGATCTCGAGGCGCGGCCTCGGCTTCGTTCGTTGCAGCGAGGATTGCCGCGCGACCCTGACCGCCGCCCGAGCGGGACGAGTGGTGAGAGCGAAACGCGCTATCGGCGTGTCGCGGAGCGGCCTGTTCGTAGGTCCGCCCGAGCAGATCGCCTTGCCGCCGGACACGTCGGCACGACTGGGCGAGGGTCCGATCAGGGTCGTGCTCCGGATCGACGGCCGCCTGCGGGCCGAACGGGTCATCGACACCGGCCCTTGAAGGTCAAGCCCCTCAAGGGCTTCGCCGCCGACCCCATGAACGTGGTTGCCATATTCGGGCCTACGGGCGTGGGCAAGACCGGGGTGGCGATCGCGCTTGCCGAGAGGCTGCGGGAGCGGGGGGAGGATCCGGTGGCGGTCAACTGCGATGCGCTGCAGGTGTATGAGGGACTGGGGACGCTCACCGGGGCCGCGACGGAGGAGGAGCGGGAGCGGCTCGAGCACCGGCTGCTGGGGTTCGTGCCGGTGACGCGGGACTTCTCGATCGGGGACTACATGCC
>DASZDI010000273.1:0-2728 GCA_035942135.1 Solirubrobacterales bacterium
GCGCACCCTAATCGCACGGGCTGGGCGTGACGGCTCTCACGCAGTGATGCGGCTCACAGACCCGGTGGAGGCCGGCGGGGGAGGCTCTTCATGACGACTTGAACGCGTAAGGGAGGCCCGGCGATGAGAGATGCGATGACCCGACTGGCGGAGTTCCTCGGAAGGAGGCGGCGCTGGGTCCTCGCTGCCTGGGTTGCGGTCCTCGTCCTCGCGCTTCCCTTCGCGATGAAACAGACCGAGCACCTCACCGGCGGCGGCTTCGACGTTCCCGGCAGCCAGTCGATGCAGGTCAGCGAAGCGATCCAGGAGGACTTCGGCGGCCAGGCCGACGGGATCGCGGTGGTGCTGAAAGCGGCGCCGGGCGCGACTGCGGCCGAGCGCGGCGAGGCCGTCTCGCGGCTCCGCGCCGAAGTCGCCGAGGTCGACGACGTGGCCCTGTCCGCGGCCGCTGCAGCGCAGGCGCAGCAGCAGTTGCGCCAGGGCGACGTGGCGCTGGTGCCGCTGCGCAGCGACCTCTCCTCCGACCAGCTGATCGACCCCGCGGTCGACCTGCGAGAAGAGCTCGAGCCCGGCGCCGCGGTCGGCGGCGTCACTCCCTACGTGGTCGGGCAGCCGGCGCTGTGGGCGGGGATGCAGGAGATCTCCAAGGAGGACCTCGCCAAGGCGGAGGGGTTCGGGTTCCCGATCGTCGCCCTGATCCTGCTCGTCGTCTTCGGCTCGCTCGCGGCGGCGGCGCTGCCGCTGGCGCTCGGGCTCTTCAGCGTCCTCGTCACCGGCGCGCTCATCTACTTCATCTCGCTGCAGATGACGACCTCGGTCTTCGTCACCAACATGGCCTCGATGATCGGGATCGGGGTCGCGGTCGACTACTCGCTCTTCATCCTCGCCCGCTACCGCGAGGAGCGGGAGGCCGGCCGCGAGCCGAGCCAGGCGCGGGCGGTGGCGCTCTCGACCTCCGGCCTCGCGGTCACCTTCTCCGGGCTGGCGGTGATCATCTCCCTGGCCGGGCTGTGGATGGTCGACAACCAGGCGCTGCGCTCGATGGCGCTGGGGGCGATGACCGTGGTCGCCGTCTCGATCCTGACCGCGACGACGCTGCTGCCGGCGCTGATCGCGATGCTCGGCGACCGTGTCCTCCCGGGCGGGGTCGTCGGCCGGGCCTCGGCCTTCTTCCGGCGCCGCTTCTACCGCCGCCGCACCGCCGAGCAGGTCGCCGCCGGCGAGAACCGCTTCTGGATCGCCTGGACCAGGCGGGTGATGGCGCGGCCGTGGAGGGCGGTGCTGGGCGCCGGCGCCGTGCTCCTGCTGCTGGCCAGCCCGGTGCTCTCGCTGGAGACCGGGAACGAGGCGCTCGCGCAGTTCCCGAAGGACAGCGACGTCCGCGTCGGCACCGAACTTGCCTCCGACCAGCTCGGCGGCGGGGCCGACCCGATCCAGATCGTCGCCGCCTTCGACGGGGCGCCTGACGGCGCCGACCGCGCCGCGGTCGCGAGCTTCGCCCGGGAGTTGCAGGGGGACGCCGGGGTCAGCTCGGTGGCGCCGCCCGCTTTCGCCGGCGACAGCGCCCTGGTCCAGGTGACCTCGCGCGGGGCGAGCGAGTCCGACGCGACGATCGCGCTGGTCGAGCGGCTGCGCGAGAGCGTCGTTCCCGCCTCGGCCCTGGCCGAGCGGGCGGCGGTCGCCGTCGGCGGCGAGCCCGCCCGCGGCCACGACATCAAGAACCAGATCAGCGGCTCGATGTGGAAGATCGTCCTCTTCGTCCTCGCGCTCAGCTTCCTGGTCCTGATGGTGATGCTGCGCTCGCTGCTGCTGCCGCTGAAGGCGGTGGCGATGAACCTGCTCTCGATCGGCGCCGCCTACGGCGTCCTCGTCGCGGTCTTCCAGTGGGGCTGGATCGACGGCTTCCTCGGCTTCGAGAGCCAGGGCGCCCTCGACACGATCAACATCCCGCTGATCTTCGCGGTCGTCTTCGGGCTCTCGATGGACTACGAGGTGTTCCTGATGTCGCGGATCCGCGAGCGCTACATGGCGCACGGGGACAACGAGCGCGCGGTCGCCGAAGGCGTCTCCTCCAGCGCCCGCACGATCTCCTCGGCGGCGCTGATCATGACCGCGGTCTTCGCCGTCTTCACCCTCACCGGCGTCCCCTCGATCAAAGAGCTGGGCCTCGGCTGCGCCGTCGCGATCGCCCTCGACGCCACCCTCGTCCGCCTGGTCCTGGTCCCGGCGGCGATGAAGCTGATGGGTGCGTGGAACTGGTGGATGCCTTCGTGGCTCGATCGGATGCTGCCGGACCTCAGCTTTGAGAGCGGTAGCAAGCCGGAGCCGGCGAAGGCTTAGGACGCGTCGGAAGGGCCGGGTGCCCTCCCCGAAAGCCGTCGCGCAGCTGGGTCGTCTGCCGCGCTTCGTGAGGTCTGTCCTTGAGCTTTCGGGGAGGGCACCCGGCCCTTCCGACGCGCGGTCCGGCTTCGCGATGGCCGCTGAAACCCGCGCAGCCGACTTTTGCCACACCCTGCTGTGTAAAAAGTCGGATGCGCGTGGAGCGTCTTCCGCAAGCCGTCGAACCCTGGTCGGCACCTCCCTCGGAACGCTCGGTCCACAGGGTTCCTGGCCACTCAGCCAATAGGATGACCGGATGAGCGGTGACGAGATCGCATTCGCAGGCGCTGCGCGGCAGGCGGAGATGGTGCGGGCGGGGGAGGTTTCGCCGCGTGAGCTGGTGCAGATC
>DASZDI010000274.1:0-3961 GCA_035942135.1 Solirubrobacterales bacterium
GGACGAAGGCGCCGATCATGCCCGCGTCGACCGCCCCCACCCCCGCCGGGGCGAACGGGAAGAGGTTGGCGACCATGCCGAGGAAGAAGCCCTGGACGACGACGCCGATGGGGACCTGGACGCCGAAGGCGTGGAAGGAGGCCCAGAGGACGCCGATGCTCGCCGCCCAGTAGCCGGCGGCGCCGATCACGGCGAGGCCGCCCTTGGACGGGTGGGCGAAGAGGCCGAGGGCGAAGCGGAACCCTTCCGCCATCGTCGCGGGCACTTTCCCGGCGGCCTTGAGGAAGCGGCGCGAGCGATCGGTGTGGGCGAAGCGGGCAAGGCGCCGTTCGAGGTCCGGCGGGATCAGCGTGACCAGGATGGCGGCGACCAGCAGCGCCCCCGCTATGGCCGCCGGGATGATCGTCAGCTCGACCGAGCTCTTGCCGTTCAGCACTCCCGTCCGCAGGAGGATGCCGAAGACGATCAGGGCGATCGGATAGAAGGCGTAGTGGAGGGAGACGAAGGCGACCATCCGCCGGGCGACGTCGCGCCGCGCCATCCCGGCCTTGCGCAGCGCCCAGTAGGTGAGGGCGATGCCGCCCGCCCCGCCGGCGGAGAAGAGCAGGGTCGCGGCCACCCCCGCCATGTTGATCTCGTAGGTCTCCGTCCAGCGCAGGCGCAGCGCGTCGCCGCCGACCACCGCCTTGAAGAGGGCGATGTAGGTCGCGTAGGCGACGACGTTGAAGCCGATCGCGACCGCGATCCAGACCGGGTCGGCCTCGTCGAGCCGGCCGAGGGAATCGCCCAGCCCGACCAGCTTCGGGAAGAGGAAGTAGATGCCGCCGAGCAGCACCAGGACGACGACACCCGTCTGGGCGAGTCGCCGGGTGGTGAATATCGGCAGTTCGGCGAGCCGGTGGTGGCCCCCGTTGCCCGGGTCTTCCGGAGACACACCCCGGAAATTACCTGCTCGCGACCCTCTCCAGACGCTGCAAAGCGCCGTTTACCCCGCGTACAAGGGGTTCTGCCAGCGGCTCGCCCTTCCTCACGGCGGCGACGAGGGCGGCCCCGGCGAGCAGGTCGGTGACGTAGTGCTCGCCGAGATAGACGAGCCCGAAGCCGAGGGTGCTCGCGTAGCCCCAGCCGAGCGCCCCCTCGACCTTGCCCGCTTCCGAGAGCGAGAGCGCGGCGGCCAGCGAGGTCGCGAAGTGCAGCGAGGGCATCGCCGCCCAGGGGTTGCCGCCGAGGGCGTCGTACATCCGCTCCCAGGCCTTGCCCCAGGTCGGTTCGCCGACCTCGACCATGATCCGCCGCACCTCTTCCCCGGTCAGCCCCTGCTCCGCCGCCCACCACGGCGGCGCCGTCGGAACCGCGAAGTAGACGAGGCAGCCGAGGTCGAAGACCGCGGCCATCTGCCGCGCCGAGCGCGGGAAGCGGTCGTTGTGGCGGGCGAGGATCCAGGCCAGGGAGAGGTAGGGCTCGATGAACCAGAGCCAGTGCGTCCAGGTGAGGACCTGGTTGACGGCGCCGACCCCCGGCAGCCGCCCCAGCGCCCGCTGCAGCCGCGCGTTCGGCAGCCTGCCGGCGCCGATCGCCTTGTCGACCGCGATCGGGTAGCGGGTGCGGAGGCGGGTGCGGAGGCGGTCCGGGTCGTCATAAGGGAGCTCATGGGCGACGGTGAAGGCCCACATCTGCAGCGCGAAGAGGGCGACGTCGCGCCGTTTGGAGCGGGGCTGGAGCACGGCGAGCGCCAGCGGCCCGGCCGCGACCGCCGCGACCGTCACCGGCGCCGGGACCCGCAGGCGCCGCCGCAAGACGGGGACCGCGACAGCGGCCCCGATCGCCGCGACGCCGCCGGCCCGGACCGCGAGGCGAAGCGCATTCGATGGCCGGGAGCGCCTCTTCATAGGGGCGGCGAGTATAGGTAGCCGCCCCCGGGGCGACCGGGAGACCCGGCGCCGCCCCGCGTGAATAGAATGGCCGCGCTTTGTCGCCGCACTCTCCTGGCACTGACCAGATCGACACCCTGCTGTGGATCGGCTTCGTCGCCGCGACGATCCTCATCGTCGCGGTCCTCGGCGCGCTGCTCTACGTCGTCCGCCGCTACCGCTCCGAGCGGGGCGCCGAGCCGCGCCAGCTGCTCAGCGGCCGCGGCCTCCAGTTCCGGGTCGGCGGCCTGCTCACCGTCTTCGCCGCGCTGCTCTTCGTCCTCGGCGTCGTCTTCACCGACAACGCTCGCGAACGGCCGACGACGGGCGAGGCGGGCCTCGCCTCGGCCAAGTCCGAGCCGCTGAAGATCAAGGCCACCGGCCAGCAGTGGATCTGGCGCTACGACTACCCCAACGGCTCCTTCTCCTATTACAAGCTGGTCGTCCCCTCCGACACCGCGATCGAGCTGCAGATCCTCTCGACCGACGTCGTCCACACCTGGAACGTCCCGGAGCTGGCCCGCAAAGCCGATGCCGTCCCCGGCAAGTCGAACAAGGTCTACTTCAGCGTCGACGAGGAGGGCGTCTACCAGGGGAGCTCGGCGACGCTCTCGGGCCAGGCCTACGCCTCGATGCGGACCGAGGTCCAGGTCGTCTCGCCGGATGAATACGAGGAGTTCCTGAAAACGCAGAAGAGCGAGATCGAGGCCGCCCAGGACCGGGTAGTCGAGCTGCTCAAAACCGGAGAGACGCCATGAGCCCCAGCCCCCGCCCTGAGCTCGTCGCCGACGGCTTCCGCTCCAGCCGGCCGCGCTGGCAGCAACTGGCCACCTCGGCCGACCACAAGGAGATCGGCCAGATCCTCATCTGCGGCGCCCTCGGCTTCCTCTTCCTCGCCCTCGTCGAGCTGGTGCTGATGCGGCTGCAGCTGCTGGTCCCGGAGAACACCTTCCTCGACCCCGTCGCCTTCAACCGGATGCTCTCGCTCTACGGGGCGACCGGCGTCTTCCTCTTCGCGGTCCCGCTCGTGCTCGGGCTCTTCTACTACGTGGCGCCGCTGCAGATCGGCGCCCGCGGCACGGCGCTGCCGCGGCTCGGGCAGATCGGCCTGGCGCTCTGGGTCGCAGGGGCCACCGCCCTCTACGCGACCCTCCTCTTCACCCCCTCCGAGGCGGGCGTCAACCCGCTGGCGCCGCTCAGCGAGGTCGCCTTCCTCTCCAACAACGGCGTCGACGCCTGGGCGGCGGCGACCGGCCTGGCGACGCTCGGCTTCGTCCTGCTGGCGATCGACCTGCTGGCGACGCTGCGGACGATGCGGGCGCCGGGGATGGCCTGGCGACGGGTCCCCGTCTTCGCCTGGGCCGCCACCGTCGGCTCCTGGCTCCTCCTCTTCATCGGGCCGGTCCTGCTGGGCGCGCTGACGATGCTGATGATCGACCGCAACTACGACGGGATCTTCTTCGCCGACGGCGGCGGCGGCGCGCCGCTGCTGTGGCAGCACCTGAGCTGGATCTTCTACACCGGCGCCTACATGCTGGTCCTGATCTTCGCCTTCGGCGCGATCGCCGAAATCTTCGCCTCCTTCTCCCGCAAACCGCTCTTCAACCGGCCGGTGACGATGGCCTCGCTGGCGGCGATCGCCGTGATCGGGACCCTCGCCTGGATGCAGAACATGCTGACCGCGCCGATCGGGATCGGCTGGATGTACTACGCGATGCTGATGGCGCTGGCGCTCGTCGTCCCCTTCGGGCTGGTCATCTTCAACCTGATCTCGACCCTCGCCGGCGGCACCCTGCGGATGCGGGCCCCGGTGCTGTTCGCGGTCGGCGCGATCGCGGCGATCTCGATCGGGCTGGCGGCCGAGCTGGTCCACTCGCTGGTCGCCGCCGCCTGGCAGCTGAAGAACACCACCGACGCCACCGCCGCGACCCACTTCGCGCTGGTCGGCGGCTCCGTCCTCGGCGGCTTCGCCGCCCTCCACTACTGGTTCCCGAAGATGACCGGGCGGACGATGGGCGAGAGCCTGGCGCGGACCTCCTTCTGGACCATCC
>DASZDI010000275.1:0-2354 GCA_035942135.1 Solirubrobacterales bacterium
GGCCTGGGAGAGCCGGCTCGCCAACTACCTGAAGCGGCTCGACATCACCGCCTCGCAGTTCAGCTACACGACCGAGCCGAAGATCGACGGGCTGGCGGTCAGCCTCACCTACGAGGACGGCGTGCTCGTCCGCGGCGCCACCCGCGGCGACGGGCGGATCGGGGAGGACGTGACCCAGAACCTGCGGACGATCGGGTCGGTGCCGCTGCGGATCAAGGGCGACGCGCCGGAGCTGATCGAAGTCCGCGGCGAGGCCTACATGCCGATCGCCGCCTTCAAAGCGCTGAACGAACGCCGCGCCGAGGCCGAGGAACCGACCTTCGCCAACCCGCGCAACTCGGCCGCCGGCTCGATCCGCCAGCTCGACCCCTCGCTGGCCGCCGAACGGCCGCTCTCGACCTGGTTCTACGGGATCGGGGCGGTGCGCGGGCTCGACCTGCCCACCCACATGGACGAGATCGAATGGCTGCGCGAGAAGGGCTTCAAGGTCAACCCCGACACCGAGCACCACGAGGGGGTCGAGGGGGTCGTCAAGCGCTGCCACTGGTGGGAGGAGCGGCGCGACCAGCTCGACTATGAGATCGACGGCGTCGTCGTCAAGGTCGACGAGAAGGCGCTCTGGCGCGAGCTCGGCGTGGTCGGACGGGAGCCGCGCTGGGCGATCGCCTGGAAGTTCCCGCCGACGACGGCGACGACGAAGTTGCTCAAAGTCGTCTGGAACGTCGGCCGCACCGGCCACCTGGTCCCCTTCGCGATGCTGGAGCCGGTCCACGTCGGCGGCGTCACCGTCAGCACCGCCACCCTCCACAACGAGGAGGACCTGGCGCGCAAGGGCGTGCGGGAGGGCGACGACGTGGTGGTGATGCGGGCCGGCGACGTGATCCCCCAGGTCGTCTCGCCGAAACTGCCGCGCAAGAACCCGCGGGCGCGGAAGCCGAAGCCGCCGCAGAATTGCCCCGAATGCGGCCACGAGACGGAAAAACCCGAGGACTCGGTCTTCACGATCTGCCCCAACCGCCGCGGCTGCCCCGGGCAGTCCTTCCAGCACGTCAAACACTTCGTCAGCAAGGGCGCGATGGACATCGAGGGCCTGGGCGAAAAGCAGGCCCGGCGCTTCCTCGAAGAAGGGCTGATCGGCGACGTCGCCGAGATCTACGAGCTGACCGCAGAGCGGCTGACGGAGCTCGAGCGCTTCGGCGAGACCTCGGCGCGGAACCTGGTCGCCTCGATCGACGCCTCCCGTCGCCGCCCCTTCAAACGGGTCCTCTACGCACTCGGGCTGCCCGGCGTCGGCTACGTCACCGCGGAGGCGCTGGCCGACCACTTCGGCTCGATCGACGCCCTGCACGAGGCCGACCCGGAGGCGATCGAGGAGGTCGAGGGGGTGGGGCCGATCATGGCCGTGCAGATCGCCGAGTCCCTGGCCGACGAGGCGACCTGGGAGCTGGTCGAGAAGCTGAAGCGGAAGGGCCTGCGGCTGGAGGCCGACGAGTCAGAACGCCGCGCCACCGGCGGGCCGCTGGAGGGGAAGACCGTCGTCCTCACCGGCACCCTGCCGGAGCTGACCCGCGACGAGGCGGCGGCGCTGGTCAAGGCCGCCGGCGGCAAGGTGACCAGCTCGGTCTCGAAGAAAACCGACTACGTGGTCGCCGGCGACAACCCGGGGTCGAAGCTCGCCAAAGCCGAGAAATTCGGCACCGAGGTGCTCGACGAGGCGGGGCTGCGGGCGCTGGTCGCTCAGTAGCCGGCGACGAGGCCGGCGATCCGGTCCTGGTAGACGTGGGCGGCGCTGGTGCTGCCGACGCCCGACATCAGGATCGAGAAGGCCATGATCCGGCCGCTCTTGTTGAAGCAGTAGCCGGAGAGGTTGCTGACGCCGCTGATCGTCCCGGTCTTGGTGCGGCAGCGGGCGTAGGCGGCGGTGCCGACCATGCGGCCGTCGACGGTGCCCTCCTTGCCGGTCAGGGCCAAGTCCTGGATGAACTCCTCGCCAGCGGGGTCTTCGCGCATCGCCAGCAGCAGGTCGACGACCTCGCGGGGGCTGGCGCGGTTGGACCGGGTCAGGCCGGAGCCGTCGACGGCGTTGACGATCGAGCCGTCGGCGCGGGCGAAGGCCTCGATGACCGACGCCCCCGCCGCCGTCGTGCCGGCCCCCCCGAAGCGGGCGCCCAGCAGCTTGATCAGCGTCTCGGCGAAGAAGTTGTCCGAGTAGACGTCGGTGAAGTCGGCGATCCGGTGGATCGAGGGGGACCGGACCAGCGCGACCTGCTGGGCGAACGGCGGCGCCGGGCGCAGCGCCACCTCGGCGGGCATGACGACGCCGGCGCTGCGCAGGGAGCGGGCGAGCTTCGAGG
>DASZDI010000276.1:0-2927 GCA_035942135.1 Solirubrobacterales bacterium
TCGTCTTCCGCCACAACCGCCGGCGCACGCCGATGGCGGCCTTCCAGACGCTGCTCGGACTCGGGGCCGCACATGCCCCGAGCACCTATGCCGAGATCACCGGCGACATTGCGGCCTGAGCGAACCGGATACTCATGAGCGAGGTTAACTCTCCAATCGTCGAGCTAGCGGCCGTAGCGGTCGCTGGAGGGCACCAGCTGCTCCGGGATCGCCGCTCGCGGCGGCGGCGCCGGGTCGGCGCGGACCGAGACGGTCTCGGCGACGCTGCGGCTGACCTCGTGGCTGCCGATCGCGGAGGCGATGACGACGCGGTCGTCGTCGGAGCTCTCGACCTTGCCCTCCAGGCCCGGGTCCAGCCCGGCGGCCTTGAGGTAGTGCAGCAGCTCCTCGGCCTCGTTCTCGAAGCGCAGCACGGTGACGTCGGCGCCGACCTCGACGTCGGCCAGCAGCGAGCCCTGCTCGCGGATGCCCTCGACGATCGGGTGGCCGTGGGGGCAGGTGGTGGCGTCGCCGATCGCCGCCCGCATCCGCTCCTCCAGCACCGGGCTCATCGCGTGCTCGATCCGCTCGGCCTCCTCGTGGACCTCGTCCCAGGGGATGTGGAGGACGTCGGTGAGGAAGCGCTCGATCATCCGGTGGCGGCGGACGATGTAGCTGGCGTGCTCGCGGCCGGACTCGGTGAAGCTGAGCGATTTGTTCGGGTTGCGCTCGACGTAGCCGTCGTCGACGAGGCGGCCGATCATCTCGTGCACGGTGGGGGGCGAGAGCTGCATCGCGCGGGCGATGTTGGCGCCGGTCATCGGCAGCCCGGCCTCCTCCAGCCAGAACATGATCTCGAGGTACTCCTGCTCCGCGACGGTCGCGTTGTCCGACGACACAAAACTCTCCTTTTTCAGGCTGGGCTACCCGGCCGCTCCGATACTAGATGAGTGGATTCCTCCGCCTCGGGGCGCGGTGGCAGCGATTGCTCAGATATCCTCTCGGAATGGAGAAGGCGAGGGGGAAGGCAGTGTCGATCGTCCTGGTCCTCGTCCTCGCGGCCGCCCTGGTGGCCGGATGCGGCTCCGGCGACGACGCCGGCGAGGCCACGGCTCAGGGCGGCGACCCAGCCGCCGTCGAGGCCGCCGAGCAGGACGCGCTGCGCAGCTACGAGCGGTACCTCGAAGCGGAGGCCGCCGACCTGCTCGACATGGTCGAACTGCTGGAGAACCGGGTCGCCGTGGAACGACCGGCGAGCCGGGTGCAGGCCGCCTACGGTGCCGCCCGCGTCGCCTACGGCCACCTGCTGCCCGCGGCCTACCTGTTCCCGGAGCTGGACCGGCGGATCAACGGCCACGCCGGCGAACAGCCCGGCGGCAGGCTCACCGGCTTCCACGGGATCGAGCGCACGCTCTACGGCGAGGAAACGATCGAGGGCCTGGGGCCGCTGTCCAAGCAGTTCGTCGTCGACGTGCGGCGCCTGCGGCGTGAGATCGCGAGCGCCGAGCTGCAGCCGCTGCCGCTCGCCGAGGCGGCCGAGCGGCTGACCGGGAACGTCGCGGGGAGGATGATGGCCGGCGAGGAAGAGCCCTACGCGCGGACCGATCTGGCCGACGTCTCCGCCGGCGTCGAAGGGGCAGAGAAGTCCTTCGAAGCCGTCAAGCCCCTGCTGGCCGACTCGGACCCGGCGCTGGTCAAGGAGATCGAAGGGGCGTTCGCCGAAGCCTACGAACGGCTCGGCGAACACGGGGCCCCCGCGCGTGACACCCAGGGGTGGGACGCGGGGACGTTCTACGTCCCCTACGGCGCCCTCGACCGCAACGAAATCCAGGAGATCGGCGAACCGCTGGACGCCCTCGTGAGGCTGTTCCGGGAAGTCCCCGGGCAGCTGCCGCGCTCCTGAGGCAGGCGCTCAGCGGCGCTCCATCGCCGCGGTGACGACCGCCTCGTAGAAGCCGTCGCCCATGCTGCCCTCGGTGACGGTGACGTTGTCCCAGCTCGGCAACGCCGCGCGCAGGCCGGCGTCGTGCTCGGGGCCGTTGGCGACGACGTAGAAGCGGCCGACCGCGGCCGCCACCTCGAGGTCCTCGATCGAGTCGCCGACGGCGATGCAGTCGGCCGGGTCGTAGCCGCGGGCGCGGGCGTGGCCGGCCACCGCCCCGGCCTTGCTGACCTGGCGGGGGACCAGGTGGTAGGCGTGGGTGCGGCCCTCGATCGCCGGCATCGGCCGTCCGATCGCGCCGTTGTCGAGCAGGCGCAGGTCCTCGCTGCCGTGCGCGTGGAGCAGCGCGTTGGCCTCGGCGACGTCGACCTTGCCGCGGAAGAGGTGGGAGAGGACGCGCCCGTGGTGCCAGGGCGAGTGGTACTCGAGCCGCCCCTCGAAGTGCTCGAACAGCAGCTTCGGGAGGCCGCGCGCCTCGATCTGCTCGTAGATCGTCCCGTCCTCCTCGCTCGGCGCCATCTCCCCGGTCATCAGCGTCGTCTCGCCCTCGATCGCGAAGGCGCAGCCGGCCTCGTAGATGTAGGAGGTCTGGCCCATCAGCCGCGCCGCCTCGTGGACCTGCGGCTCGCGGCGGCCGGACATGATCACGACCTCGGCCCCGACCCGGTGGCAGGCCTCCAGCGCCCGCGCCTGCGCCAGGGAGAAGCTGCCCTCGGCGTCGCGGAAGAGGGAGCTGCGGTGCCCGAGCAGGGTCCCGTCGAGGTCGGTGTAGACGCAGCGGAGCGGCATCGGCGCGACCGCTACCGTAGCGGGGGATGGCGTGGAAGCTGGCCGACCGGACCCTCGACCTGGCGCGGCCGATCGCCGCCGGGATCGTCAACGTCACCGTCGACTCGATGTTCGAGGGCGCCCGCAGCGGCACCCCGGAGCAGGCGGTCGCCGACGGCCTGGCACTGGCCGAGGCGGGCTTCGAGATGCTCGACGTCGGCGCGGTGGCGGCGAAAGC
>DASZDI010000277.1:0-3541 GCA_035942135.1 Solirubrobacterales bacterium
GCCACAAGTGGTTCACCTCGGGCTACAACGGCGCGGCGCTCGCGATCGCGATGGTGGTGACGGACCCCGAGGCGCCGCCGCACAGGCGCGCGCGCATGATCCTCGTGCCGGTGGACACGGCCGGGTTCGAGGGCGTCCGCCCCGTGCCGGTGATGGGGCACGACGAGGGCCCCGGCCATTGGGAGGTCCGCTACGAGGACTGCCGCGTGCCGGCGGGCAACCTGCTCGGCGAGCGCGGCGCGGGCTTCGCAATCGCGCAGGACCGGCTCGGCCCCGGCCGCATCCATCACTGCATGCGCGCGATCGGCTCTGCCGAGCGGGCGCTCGAGCTGATGTGCGCGCGGGCGCACGACCGGCACGCGTTCGGGGGACCGCTCGCGGAGAAGCAGTTCGTCCAGGACTTCATCGCGAAGTCGCGCATGGAGATCGACCAGGCGCGACTGATGGTGCTGCACGCCGCCTGGAAGATGGACACCGAGGGCAAGCGCGCCGCCCGCCAGTCGATCTCGGCGATCAAGATCGTCGCCGCCAACATGGTGATGGACGTCCTCGACCGCGCGATCCAGGTCCACGGCTCCCTCGGCATGACCGACGACACCCCGCTGGCGATCATGTGGCGCTTCAGCCGCATGCTCCGCCTCGCCGACGGCCCCGACGAGGTCCACAAGATGGTCCTCGCCCGCCGCGAGCTCAACCGCTGGGCGAAGCGCGCCGAGGCCGAAGCCGAAGGCAACCTGGAGCCCCGGCACACGCCGCGGATGGTCTGAGGAAAAAGAAAGGATCGAGCCGAGGCTCGATCCTTTCCACGCTGCTGAAACGCTCCGGCTAGCTGACGCTGGCGCAGATGACTTCCCCGTCGAGGGACCATTCCTCGGTGGTTCCGCCCTTCTGCTCGTAAGCCTGGAACTCGACGCCGCTGAGATCCTCCTGGATTTCGACTTCGTCGATGGTCGCTTCCTTCGTTTCGTCCGACCCGACTTCGCCGCTGCCGCCGTCGATGTTGAACCCGGTGCCCGTCACTTTCTTTCCGGCAGGGCATTCGACGAAGATGGACTTCCTGGAGGTGGAGTCGAATTCGGTTGAACCCTTGACCACCTCGAGTCCGCTCAGCCCCGGCGGTCCCTGTTTCCCTTGAAGCCCCTGCGGGCCGGGAGCTCCGGCGGGAAGCTGACCTGCGGCAAAGTCCGCAGCTTTCAGCGAGCCGTTTTTAACTTTCGACGAGACGACGGCATTTTTTTTCAGCTGTTTGGTGCCGACGCTGTTTTTCTCGAGCTGGATAGCCGCGAAGGCAGCGCCGCCACCCAGTACGAAAAAGACAGCAATGGACGACATCACGTTTGCGTACGTGAGCCGCTTATGAATCTGCTTCACAAAGACTCCTTCTTCTTCGGAACGAGGTCAATACCGAGCGATACTCAGGAAGAGCCGCTGATCACCGACCCTTTCAGCCGGACCGGATGCTGCTGCCGGCAGGAGGGGAGCCTGGCAGTTGCCGGGCCGGCCGCAGAAGCCCTAGTCCCGCCCGTAGCCCCGGGAGTCGACCTCGTCGGCGGGCGGCGCTTCACCCTCATCCGCACCGGGAGCTCCACGGTCGTCCACGGAGCCGGGATCCTCGCTGGTCGCAGACGGCGGTGCCTCCTTGTCCTGGTCCGGGGCGCCGGCGCCAGGGCTTCGGCCCGGGGTGGCCTTGGACTGCCTGTCGGGCATCTTGACGGTGGGCGCCGTCGGCTCTCCGGCTTGCTTCCGCCCGTCGGAAGGGGGCTGTTGCCGCGGCTTCTTCTTCTCACCCTTTTCCGAACCGGAGGAGGGAGCCTCGGCGGGCTTCTGCCTCTGCTGGGCTTGCGGCGGCGGCGCAGGGCGGGATTCGGCGTTTTGCCGCTCACCGCCGGGCTGCCGCTGCTCGTCCTCCCCACATCCAGCGAACGAGATCGTCGCGACGATCGACAGGACGACCCCGACGGACCTGGGAGTTCTCACTTCTCCATCCTTACCGATCGATCAGCCGCCGATGACGCTGCCCGCGTGGACGGTCCCAAAAAGAAAGCGCCGGGCGCTGCAAGAGCGCCCGGCGCGGGAACTGCTGGTGCTGGACTAGCTCAGCCGACGGTCAGGTGACCGGTGACCAGGCAGATGTCCGGAGGCGTTTCTCCGAGCGAGTCGTAGTCGTACCCGATCGTGCCGCTGACGACCGTGCCGGCCGAGGTGACCGCGTACAGCGAGCTGATGCCGTACCCCGCATCGCCGCCCTCGGAGAGGTTGTCGATGTACATGTTTCCGGTCTCTCCGGCAACTCCGCTTTCGTATTCGAAAGTGGTTTTGTTCGCGCCCGCGCCGCCGGGAATACCGCCGGCGTTGATGACCCAGGCGGGCCCTGCCGGGGAGTGGACCCGGACGTCGACGTTGTTCCCTTCGCAGGTGGCGGTGATGGTGAAGCCGCCGGCGGAGGCCACGGGGACTTCCGTCTGGCCGGGGCTCAGGGTGTTGTAGATCTTGACCACGTGCTGACCGTCGACCGTGTCGGCGTTGCCCGCGCTGGCCGCGGTGGCGGCGCTGGCCGCGCTCGGGACCGTCCCGAGGGTGCCGAGGTTGATGTCCGAGCCGGTCAGGGACCCGTTCTTGACCTTGGCGCCGGTGACCGCGTTCTTCTTGATTTTCGCGGTGGTCACAGCGTTCTTCTTCAGCTGCTTGGTGCCGACGCTGTTCTTGGCAAGGCCCGCCGCGATGGCGGTGGCGCCGCCGAGGACGAGGAAGACGGCGATCGACGACATCACGTTCGCGTACGTGAGCCGCTTCTTGATGTGCTTCAAAAGGCTCTCCCTTTTTAGAGGTGGAGGAAGGCCACTTGGTCTTCCTCGATTGCTTCGATGGGCGTAACACTTACAGGTTCCGCGGAGTCGGGCTAGGCTGCCGCCGATGCTCCCCGGAAGACTCGCCTCCCTTTGCGGCCTCCTCTTGATCGCCGCCGCCCTTTTCGGCTGCGGAGGCGACGGCGGATCGGACGATTCGACCTCTCCGCGCCCGCCGGCCGACAGATCGGCGCCGGAGCCGAAACCCCCGGCGAATTCCGCGGACCCCGCCCAGGCGCAGGGAGACGAGAGCTCGCGGTCGCCGAAACCGCGGCCCGAGGACCGGAAGCGTCCGGATGCCGCTGCCGTCGCCGAGCCGACCGGCGGCGACGGACAAAAAGACCGACAGCAGGCGAAGCCCGCTCAGGACGCCCCGCAGCCACCGGCCTGCGCCGAGGATCCCACCTCGCGGAAGTGCGAGGAGGAACGAAACCCCCGGCCCGCCGACACGGGCTCGGACAAGCCGCAGACGACCGACGACAAGTCGGCTGCCCCGCCGAGCGGCTGCGGGAAGCCCGGCGGCTGCGGCGGCGACTCCGAGCGCTAAGCGCCCGAGCGCTCGACCCGCTCGGCCTCGTCGGCCAGGCGCTCGACCAGGCGGGCGAAGGCCTCGACGCCCTCGTTGACCTTGCCGTAGCCGCCGGCGACGTAGCGGGCGTAGACGCCCTCGAGGATGATCGCCAGCTTCCAGTAGC
>DASZDI010000278.1:0-5605 GCA_035942135.1 Solirubrobacterales bacterium
GGGCACGGCCTAGAAGACGCGCTGAAATAGATAGATCGCAAGCAGAACGAGAATTACGATGATCAGAATCGTGACGATGTCCATCGGCGCTCCTCCAGTCGGTTGAGGTTGCGCCCCCCTACCTCCCCAGGAGCGCTGCCGATCAAACTTTCCGATCCCGCAGAGGCGGATCAGCTGCGCGAGAAGACCACGGTCGCCCCGCTCCTGCGGCAGACGTAAAGGCCGAGCGGGAGAGGGCTGTCGACGGCCCTGCCTCTGCACGAGAAGCCGGCCGCGCGGTACGGGTCCAGGTGCGTCGGCCCGGTCGCCCGCGACCCCCGCGCCACCCTTCTCGCCACTCGGCACGAAACGTGCCTCGCCCGGATCTGCGCGGCGACGTTGTCGGTGTTCGGCTCGAAGCCGACCGAGCCGCACTTATTCACCTTGGTCGCGGAGCGATAGGCGACGATGGCCTTCCCCCTCCTGCAGAAGCCTTCTTCTCCGGCCGAGAGTCACTCCCAGCCCCGCGAACGCCCTCCCCCCAGGTACTTATCGAGGACCTTCCGCGCGGGCCCGCAGAGCATCCCCTTCGACTTGACGGTGACGATCGAGGGACCGGCCTCCCCGTACATCCCCGTCTCCCCGCACCTGTGTTCCGCGGCTGCGCTTGCGGCGGGCGGCGTCAGGCTCAGCGCTACCGCCAAAGCCCCGAGAAGAGCCCCCGGCAGAGCGAGAGGGAGTTTGTGTCTCTGAGAAGTCTTCATGGACCAACTCTAGTTTTCGACGACGTAGACGCGGCCACCGTCGGGGGTGATCGCGAGCGCGAGCGGGAACGGGCCGGTCCGGGTCGTTTTGGTCGTCGACTTTCCGGCGGCGAGGTCGATCACCGAGAGCAGGCTTGGTTCCAGGCTGGTCATGTAAGCGCGCCTGCCGTCGGGGCTGATCGCGATCGCCGTCGGTCTGCGAGCGACCTCGATTTCTTTGGCGATCGACTTGTCGGCGGCGGTGCCGATCACGGAGACGGTGTGGCTGCGCGCATTGGCGACGTAGGCGCGGCTGCCGTCGGGGGTGATCGCGATCGCCGAGGGGGTGTTGCCCGTCTTGATCCTCTTGACGACCCTGTTCGTCGTGGTGTCGATCGCGGAGACGGTGTCGTCGCGCATGTTGGCGACGTAGGCGCGGTTGCCGTCAGGGGTGATCGCGATCGCGTAAGGGACATCGTCCGTCCTGATCCTCTCGGTGACTTCGTTCGTGGCGACGTCGATCACCGAGACGGTGTCGTCGCGCATGCTGGTGACATAGACGTGGCTGCCGTCGGGGGTCATCGCGATTCCAGCCGGTCGGCGGCCGACCTTGATCGCTTTGACGGCCAGTCTGTTCGTCGCGGTGTCGATCACCGAGACGGAGTTGCTTCCGAGGTTGGCGACGTAGGCGCGGTTGCCGTCAGGGGTGATCGCGATCTTTTCCGGAAAGCGCCCGATCTCGATCGCTTTGACTGCCAGGCTGTTCGTCGCGGTGTCGATCACCGAGACGCTCCCGCCCCTCGGGGAACCTGAGTTGACCACGTAAGCGCGGCTGCCATCGGGGGTGATCGCGATCGCACCCGGGTAGGAACCGACCTTGATGGCCCTGACGGCCGGTCTGCCGGTCTTGGTGTCGATTACCGAGACGGCGCCTCGGATCCGGGAAGTGCCGGCGGCCTTTCGAGCACCCGTCTCCACAGCAACTGCCGCCATCGCCAGCCCGACGAGCAGGAGCGCGGGAACAAGCGCTCGGAAGCGACTTCTTCGACTCACAGCGGCAAAAGCTACTGAGCCCGCCCGCCCCCGGGGTCGCCGTCCTCCGACCGCGGGCGCCCCTATTGTGGCCCGCCCTTGTACGACGCTTCTCAGCACCTGATCGGCGGCGGCGCGCGCGGCCGGTCGCTTCCGGATTGGCCCGATGCCCGGCCCCTCCGCTCCTGGCAGAAGGAGGCGACCGCAGCCATGCGGGCGCACTCGGGCACCAGCTTCCTGGCCTCGGCGACGCCGGCGGCCGGAAAGACCACCTTCGGCCTGCACATCGCCCACCGGATGCTGAGCGCAGGGTTCGTCTCGCGCGTCGTCGTGGCCGGCCCGACCACTCACATCTGCCGCCAGTGGGCCGCCGACGCGGGCCGCTACGGCATCGACCTCGAGCCGAACCGGCCGAACTCGGACGGGCCGGAGTCGGCGGACTTCCACGGGGTCGCCGTCACCTACCAGACGATCGCGGCCGGGCCGGACACGCACCGACTGGCCGCCGACCGCCGACCGACCCTGCTGATCGCCGACGAGCCGCACCACATGGGCGATCAGGCCGCCTGGGGCCTGCGAGCCCGTCGGGCCTTCGACGGCGCCCGCTTCCGGCTGCTCCTCTCGGGCACGCCCTTCCGCTCCGACAACTCGGCCATCCCCTGGGTCGCCTACGACGAGGACGGCATCAGCCGGGCCGACTACGTCTACGGCTATCCGCAGGCGCTGCGCGACCGAGTATGCCGCCCGATCACCTTCCTGCCCTATGACGGCGAGATGGAATGGGTCTCGGACGGTCGGCTGCGCAGCGCCGACTTCGACCTTGTCCTGCCGGCGGCGGAGTCGGCCCGGCGCCTGCGGACGGCGCTCAGCCCGGAGGGCGAGTGGATGGGCGAGGTGCTGCGCGACGGCGATGCCAGGCTGAGCGAGGTGCGCGCCGACGGGCACCCCGACGCGGGCGGCCTGGTCATCGCCTCCGACCAGGACCACGCGCGGGCGATCGCGGCGCGTCTCGGGACGATCTCGGGGGAGCAACCCGAGCTGGTGATGAGCGACGAGCCCGGCGCCAGTCGCCGGATCGCCGAGTTCGCCTCCTCCGACCAGCGCTGGCTGGTCTCTGTCCTAATGGTCTCGGAGGGAGTCGACATCCCCCGCCTGCGGGTCGGGGTTTACGCGACGGCGGCCCGGACTGAGCTCTTCTTCCGCCAGGTGGTCGGTCGCTTCATCCGCACCACCCCACGACCGCGCCGCCAGATGAGCTACCTGCTGATGCCGGCCGACCCGCGGCTGAAGGCCCTCGCCCGCGAGATCGAGCTGGAGCGCCGTCACGCCCTCGACCTCTCGCCGGAGGCCGAGGAGGAAGAGATGGACGACGCCCGTCCGGAGCCGGGCGAGCCGGGCGGCGGCTTTGCCGCCCTCAGCTCGGGCGACGCTGAGCTGGACGAGGCGATCATGAGCGAAACCACGCTTCAGCTCTTCCCGACCGACGACCCCAAGCCGGCGGCGAAGAAGGCCGCCCCCGCCAGGCCCGAAGCCGCGTCAAAGGACGCCGAACCCGAGCGGGAGTCCGCCTACGCGACCCGCGAGCGACTGCGCGGCGAGCGCAGGCGCCTGGTCGGCGACGTCGCCCGCCGCACCAACAAGTCCCACCGGGAGGTCCAGGCCCGCATCAACCGCGCCACCCGAGCGCGCTCGGTCGCCAGCGCCACCATCGATCAGCTCGAACGCGGCAACGCGATGCTGCGCCGCGAGCTGTGGCGGTGAATAGCCGCGCGCGGGACTACGATTATTGATCGTGACCGACGAGGCCCTGATCGCAGAGGCTGCCAGCCGCCTAGCCGCAGCCGCCCCCGATGCCAAGGTGATCTTGTTCGGCTCGCGCGCCCGAGGCGAGGGTCGCTCCGACAGCGACCTGGATCTGCTCGTCATCGAGCCCGAGTTGAAAAGTCGCCGCGCCGAGTTCGTGCGACTTCGCCAGGCCCTCGGCGATCTCGGCGTCCCGATCGACCTCATAGTCCTCAGCGCCGAGTACGCGGACCAGAGGGCTCAGGTTCGCGGGAGCATGGTCAGCGAGGCAATGCACCGGGGCCGAGTTCTTGTCGGAGCGTGACCCGAAGGCCGAAGCGGCCGTTCTAGCCCGCAAGGCGGCGGGCGACGCGAAGGCGATGCAGCTGCTCGCCTCGAATCAGGAGATCTGCACGCGGCGGGGCGGGAGCCGATGCCGGACGTGACGCCGCACTCGCTGCGCCGCACCTTCATTTCCCTCCTGCTCGCAGCGGGGGCCGATGTGCCTTACGTCATGGCTCAGGCGGGGCACACCGACCCGAAGATGACGCTTGGCCTCTACGCCCAGGTAATTGCCTCTAAGACGGATCACGGCGCGGCTCTTGATGGCATCGTTAACGCCTCAGATTGGGCGCTGGTCGCCGATCCCGCCTAAGGGGGATAGAGGCGAACCTAATCCGCGAACGGTGATTCACCGGGCAGGCGTACCCCCTCCGGCGGGCCTCCCTCATCACGATATTCATCGCGATCTGCTCGGTCGGTGAGGAACTCCTGTAGGCCGCGATAGGGCGTTGGTCCGCTGCCCTCAGCGTAATGCGGCCTATGAATTTTCATCTGGAAATCCATGTACGGGCCGGATTCAATCGTCACCACGCCCTCATCAACGCGATATCGAGCATCGAGATTCTTCCTCACTAGGTCGCAGATCAGATTCGCGGCCCGAGTTAGCTCGTAGGTCAGGTCTTCGACCAAGAACACGTAGAAGTCAAACCACTTGTCGAGGAGGGCATGGTCCGTGCCTCCCTCCGCATTCCAGTAGCGATGTTCGTTATAAAATTTCGCCACCGCAACGACTCCGTGCTTGGCCGATACCTCTTGGCGGTGCTGCGACAGAACTGCTTGAAGGTCCGAGCAAATCCAGCGGAAGTTTTCAAACGCTTCCTCAAGCTCAGGGAGAGTTCCGGGCCATACGCGACGGAACAGCCAATCGCGGCTAGCCGTTAGAGCGTCGAAGTCCTCCTCGCGCATTCGCGGGTGTCCATCACCCACGAGGGAGTGCATTCGGAATTGCCACTCGGCGATGTTGAACCTTCGCTCCCACTCATCGACTAGCTCCGAGTAAACGAGTGCTGCGGCGTCCCGAGTGACCTCCTCTGGGGACCGGTTGCGCTCCTCCATCTCCCGCTCATGCCCTTGCTTCATCTCGACGACCGCTGCCACCGGATAGGGCTGATTCGGGTCGTCAATGATCCGGGAGTGTCTGAGGCACATCATCACCAGATTGGGGAAGCCATCGCGATCCGCGATCAGGTCGGCGAACTGCTCTCGCTCCTCCTCGGAGAGCGAAGATGGTGCCCGCGCGACGGTTGGATTGTCTTTCTGCGGGACGATGTGGCACTCGATCCCGACGTTCGTATCCTCCGACCCGTCCGGCGTTGGCTCCAATAGAGGCTCATCGCATCCAGGAAAGGCGCAGCGGATCAGTAGGCGGCGCCGGTCGTGAATTCCAATTTCAGCCACGGTGCGCGAGCTTACCCAGGGGCCGGATTGGGCAGCAACGGGCAGCGAGGACGGAAGTCAGGAGGTCGCGGCGGTGGGGTGGCCGCTGCCCGGACACAGAAAAGCCCCGCCGGAGCGGGGCTTTCCTGGGAAGCGGCTGAAGGGATTCGAACCCTCGACCTTCTGCATGGCAAGCAGACGCTCTAGCCAGCTGAGCTACAGCCGCACGATGAGGGATTCTAGCTTGAGGCCGTACCTTCCTGCCTCGGCGTCTCGGGCTACTTGCGGGGATGCCGACCGCCGCCGCGAGTCGCTGGGATTCCGACGCCCGGCGGAGGCGGGGGCGGGGG
>DASZDI010000279.1:0-5830 GCA_035942135.1 Solirubrobacterales bacterium
ATGCTCGCCGCGCAGCGCTCGGGGGACGACGCGTGCGCGCTCGGCGAGCAGCACGGCTACCGCAACGCACAGGCGACGGTGCTGGCGCCGACCGGGACGATCAGCTTCCTGATGGACTGCGACACGACCGGGATCGAGCCCGACTTCTCGCTGGTCAAGTTCAAGGAGCTGGTCGGCGGCGGGCAGATGACGATCGTCAACCAGTCGGTGCCGATGGCACTGCGGGCGATGGGCTACTCGGAGGCGGAGATCGACCAGATCAACGCCCACATCGCCGAGAAGAACACGATCGTCGGCGCCCCCGGCCTCAAGGACGAGCACCTGCCCGTCTTCGACGTCGCGGTCGGCGAGCGGGCGATCTCCCACACCGGCCACATCGACATGATGGCCGCGACCCAGCCGTTCATCTCCGGGGCGATCTCGAAGACGGTCAACCTGCCGCAGTCGGCAACGATCGACGACATCGCCGACGCCTACACCCGCGGCTGGAAGGGCGGCCTCAAGGCGCTGGCGATCTACCGCGACGGCTCGAAGACGGCGCAGGCGCTGCGGACCGACGCGCAGGACGAAAAGGAGGCCGAGGCCGAGGTGGCGATGGCCGAGCCGGTCCGCAAGAAGATGCCGCGCGAGCGCGAATCGATCACCCACAAGTTCTCGATCGCCGGGCACGAGGGCTACATCACCGCCGGCAAATACGAGGACGGGTCGGTCGGCGAGATCTTCCTCACCGACATCGGCAAGGAGGGCTCGACGATGCGGGGGCTGATGAACGCCTTCGCCACGGCGATCTCGCTCGGCCTCCAGTACGGCGTCCCGCTCGAAGACTTCGTGCGCAAGTTCAGCTACATGCGCTTCGAGCCCGAGGGCATCACCGGCAACCCGGAGATCCCCTTCGCCAAATCGCTGCCGGACTACATCATGCGCTGGGTCGCGAGCCGCTTCGTCGAGGACACCGAGACGCTCGAGGAACTCGGGATCATGACCCAGGAGGTCCGCGCCAAGCAGGAGGCGGAGACGTCCCAGCTCGGCCTCGGGATCGTCACCGACACCGCCGGCCCCGTCAACGGCCACGCGAAGCCGGCCAACGGCAACGGCGGCATGGTCGCCAAGCCCGGCAAGACGGTGGCCGCCGCCGCGGCGATGACCGACTCCCCGCCGGTGGTCCCGGCGAAGATGCGGGGCCTCGACCTCGGCCCGGCCTGCGAGCAGTGCGGCGGCATGATGCAGCGGACGGGGTCTTGCTACACGTGCAGCAGCTGCGGCAACAACACCGGCTGCGGCTGATCTAGCGCTCGCCCTCGCCGTTCAACGCGGCGAGGGCGGCCTGCAAGGGAACGCAGCGACTCGGATCCTCCCTCGCCTTCGCCACAGCTTTGAAGCAGGTCTTCCTGCTTTTCGCGAGTTCGATGATGGCGTCGTCGACGCTGTCCGCCGATGAGACGGTCTCCTCTTCTTTCCCCTCGGGCGCTGGGCCGCAGATACTGGGAAGGCCGATGGCATCTGCCTCGCGCGCGTCGGCACAGGCCTTCGCGACCTCGATCTTCTCAGTGCGCTCACTCTCGATCTTGTCCGCCGCCAGGGCAGTCAGATACCAGCTGGCGATGAACAGGAAGACCAAACTCACCGTCCTCCACCCAGAGGTTGCCTCCTTCGCGCGCTTTTTCAGAATCAGAGCCCCGACCCTGGCCTGAACAGCTTGTATCTCGCTCATCACCAAGTCGGCATTGGCCCGGAGTGGATCAACCAGATTGTCGTCCGGCCCAAGCCTCTCCGCAATCCGCTCGAACCGATGTGCTCGGGCTTGGAACGCGGGGAGCGACTCGACGTCGTTCAGATCCGCCATCCCCTTATAGGCGCTGCGGACGATCTCTTCCTCTCGCGCGTCCAGCTTGTTGAGTGCAATCGTCTCCTCAGGGTCGACGGTCGTGGGTATGACCTCGCTCGCGGAGCTGAACCTCTTTGACAAGCAGACGAAAGCAGCGACCATTCCCACGACCCCGGCAACAAGCAGTGGCGCCCCCCACCAAGGACCCCCGTATGGGAAGACGTCGGCGAGCTCCGCGTAGCCGACAGCGGACACCGCCGCCGTTCCCACTACTGCCAGGCCTTTCGCCGAAAGGTCGGTGCGGCTGCGGATGCTCTCGATCGCGGTTCGATGCCTCTCCGCTCGGTCGGTGGCTCTTTTCGCAGCCAGCAGGGGCTCGACAGCCACGACTCAGCCTCCCGCCTGAGCGTGCTGCTCTTCGACGCGAAGCAGGACGTCCTGCACCTCTTCCTTCAGTAACCGCACGGCCGGTGAGGGATCCGGGAGCTTCTCGAAGGCTGCCGCCGCTTCGCTCAGCTTCACGCTCGCCGTGACGAGAGCCGTGTCTCCTGGCCCCGGCTCCTTGACCTCATCGCTCTTGCTGCACAACCTGTTTCTCACGTTCCCTCTCCCGCTCCAGATCGTCGGTCAGGAAACATCCTTTTATAGAAACAGCCTCAGAGCAAACACATGACAGTTCGCTTTCTCGCCCGGGAGGACAGCGCTAGAGGTCGATGCCGCGAGCCGCGAGCCATTCGGCGAGCGGCTCGGGCGGGTTACCTTCGAAAACGAGGCGGCAACCCTCGCGGAGGACGTGGTCGCCGTTGTCGGCCTGGCTGGGATTGGTGGCGAGCCAGACGGCTGCGGCCGCGGCGGCCAAGGCGGCGGGACTATCGCCCTCGGGGTCGATGCCGCGGACGCTGCTGAGCAGCTCGCCCTGGAGGTCCTCGGCGGCGGTCGTCGGACGGTCGTCGTCCTCGAAGCTCTCGAAGAGGCCGGTGACCGCGGTGTCGGCGCCCTCGGGGTCGCAGATCGCCGCCGCCTCGCGCACCACTTCGGAGATCGGGGGGATCGTCTCGCGGCTGCCGGGCTTCATGGGCCTCTCCTTACCCACTCCCTGGCGTCGCAGAAACAGGCGCTGTTTCTACGGCGTCAGGAGAGGACGACCGTGGCGTCGTGGCGCGGGGTCTCGGTGATCGCGCGGCGGAAGGAGCGCTCGGGGGCGGGGTTCGCGGGCTCGAGCCTGCGGCGGCGGACCAGCTCGCGGAGGAAGACGGCCATCTCGAACTGGGCGAAGGAGGCGCCGAGGCAGCGGCGGACGCCGCCGCCGAAGGGGATCCAGGTGTAGGTGCCGGGCGGGTTGTCGAGGAAGCGCTCGGGGAGGAAGCGCTCGGGTTCGGGGTAGATCTGCGGGTCGCGGTGGATCAGGTGGATCGAGGGGGTGACCGAGACGCCGGCCGGGAGCTCGTAGCCGCCGAGCTCGACCGGCTCGGTCAGCCTGCGGATCACGATCACGATCACCGGCCGCAGCCGCAGGGTCTCCTGGATCGTCGCCGTCAGGTAGGCGTCCTCCCCGGCCTCGACCTCGGCGCGCAGCCGCTCAAGCTTCTCGGGGTGGCGGACCAGGCGCTCCATCGCCCAGGAGAGCGCGGTCGCCGTCGTCTCGTGGCCGGCGACGAGCAGGGTGAGGAGCTCGTCGCGGATCTCGGCGTCGCTCATCGGACTGCCGTCCTCGTGCCGGGCCGCGACCAGCATCGAGAGGATGTCCTCGCGCTCGGCCAGGTCCTCGACCCCGCGCCGCTCGCCGATCTCCGCCGCGATCAGCCGGTCGACCGGCTCCATCCGCCGCTGGAAGGCCCGGGTGCGGGTCATCCGCTCGGGCCCGATGGTGAGCGCGGGCAGCAGCAGGCGCGGGTCGGTGGTGAGGTCGAGGAAGTTGCGCAGGGCCTCGCGCAGCGCCCGCATCCGCTCGCCACCGTGGATGCCGAAGACGGTCTCGAGGATGATCTCCAGGGTGATCGCCTGCATCCGCGGGCGCAGCTTGTAGGGGACGCCGGTCGGCCAGCTCTCGATCTCGCGGGCGGCGATCTCGGTCATCTTCTCGCCGTAGGCCTGCATCCGCTCGCCGTGGAAGGGCGGCAGCAGCAGCTTGCGCTGGGTGATGTGCTTCTTCTCGTCGAGGACGAGGACGGAGTTGTCGCCGAGGAACGGCCGCAGGATCTGGTTGCCCTCGCCGGCGTGGAAGACGCGCGGGTCGCCGGTGAAGACCTGCTTGACCAGCTCCGGGTCGGAGAGCATCACCCAGGTCCCTTCGTAGGCGATCTGCATCGTGAACATGCGGCCGAAGCGGGCGCGGCTCTGCTCGAGGAACCACTGCGCCTGGCGGGACCAGATCGCCGTCTGCAGCGCCCGCGGCATCCGCGGCCCCGGCGGCAGGCCGCTAATCGGCCCGGGAGCGCTCCCGTCCACCGACGCCGCCGCTGGAGCCGTCGCCTCCATGGGTTGACGCTACCCCGCCGCGGCGTCGGCGATGTGTGAGATCGATCCGAGCGTCGGCGCGCTCAGCCGGGCGCCGAAACGCGGACGATGAGCCGCCCGGCGCACTTCAACCACGCCGAGCCGTCCTCGAAGCGGTCCAGGCGCAGCGTTCGCGGGCGCTCGCAGCTGACCTTCGGCGGCTGCACGCGAGGCGCCGCAGGGCGCGGATCAGGCCGCCCGGCCCCGGCCGAGGCGCCCAGGAAGCATGCCGCCGCCGACAAGGCGAGAAGGAGAGGGAGTAGCCGCCGCATGACTACTTAAGGCTGTGGCGGCGCGGTCTCTCCCCCTGGTCGCCGCTTTTGTCTCCCTGCCCTACTCGTACTGAAGCGATTTGAGGACGTCGAGCCGGGAGGCGCGCCGTGCCGGGAGGATCGCGGCGAGGACGCCGATCAGGGCGGCGAGGACCATCAGCAGGGCCAGCAGCCCGACCGGATAGGAGAGCGTGAAGCCTTCGTCCTTCAGCGGCTGCGCCAGCAGCGCCGCGAAGACGATCCCGAAGACCAATCCGAGCAGGGCCCCGATCAAGGCCGTGATCACCGCCTCGTAGCGGATCATCGTCCGCACCTGGCGGCGGGACATCCCGATCGCCCGCAGCATCCCCAGCTCCCGCGTCCGTTCGTGGATCGAGAGGGCGAGCGTGTTGACGATCCCGAAGCAGGAGATCAGGATCGCGAAGGCGAGCAGCGCGTAGACGAGCATGACGAGCCCGTTGATCTGGTCTTCGCGGCTTTCCTTCAGTTCCTCCTGGTTGAGGACTTCGGCGACCGGGAACGCGGCTTCGACCCCGCGGCTGAGGATCGCCTGCACCTGCTCCGCGTCGGCCCCCGGCTCGACCTTGACGAAGTCGGTCAGGTCCTGGGTCTGGCGGAAGTCGCGCGCCATCACCCGCTGGGTGACGAGGACGCTGCCGAAGACGCCCAGCTTCGCGTCGAAGACGCCGACGACCCGGAAGCGCGGCCGCTGCCGCGTCTGGGTCAGCAACTGGAAGCGGTCGCCGAGGTCGAGGCCCTGGGAGCCTGCGAAGTCGTCGGAGACGATCGCCTCGCCGTCGTCGAGGTTGCGCAGCGCGCTCGGCCCGCCCTGCTCCCATTCGATCGTCACCGCCTCGCCGATGTCGGACGAGGGGGCGTTGACCTGGGTCGTGCCCCTGGGCCTGCCGTTTTCAACCACCTTCGCCTGCGCCCCTCGGATCGTCGCCACCAGCTCGACTCCCGGCACCTGCTCGGCCGCCTTGGCGGCGCCGTTGGGGATCGGCGAGAAGCCGTCGCTGTTCTGGATCACCAGGCCGCCGGCGAAGTTTTCGTCGACGACCTGCGCGACCGTGCTCTTCAGCCCGGCGGCGAAGACCATGACGAAGGCGACGATCGCCACCCCGATCATCAGCGCCGCGGCGGTGACGGCGGTGCGGCTGGGGTTGCGCTGCGCGTTCTCGCGGGCGAGCCGGCCGGTGAGGTGGCGCAGCCGCTGCAGCGGCCAGCCGGCCACGGT
>DASZDI010000280.1:0-2953 GCA_035942135.1 Solirubrobacterales bacterium
AAGGTGAGCAGCCCACCGGCCACGATCCCGGGGAGCGAAAGCGGCAGGGTGACCTTCGTGAACACCGCTCGCCGCGTGCCGTAGAGGTCGTATCCCGCTTCGAGCATCCGGTGATCGATCCGTTCGAGGCTCGCGTAGAGCGGCAGGATCATGAACGGCAGGAAGTTGTAGGTGAGGCCGGCAATCACCGCCCCCGAGGTCGCCAGCACTCGCCCGTCGCCCGGCGTCAGCGAGAGCGTCTGCAGCACGCTGACGATCGGGCTGTCGTCGCTGAGAATCGTTTTCCAGGCGATCGTGCGGATCAGGTAGGTGGTGAAGAACGGCGCGATCACCGCGAACAGCAGCAGCGTCTTGAAGCGACCGGCGCGGAAGGCGATCGCGTACGCCAGCGGGTAGCCGATCAGCAGCGCCAGCACCGTCGCCGTGCCGGCGTAGAAGAAGGAGCGGACGATCTGCTCCTCGTGGCCGGAGAGGGCGTTGGGGAAGTTCTCGAAGGCCCAGGTGAATTGGAACCCTTCGGGCGACCTCAGCGAGCCCGAGTAGAGCGCCAGTTCGCCCATGAAGTACATGGGCACGACGAAGAAGAAGAAGAGCCAGAGCAGGCCCGGTCCCAGAAGCCAATACGGGACCAGGCGCTGCTTCAAGCTCTTCATCGACTCAGCCGGTCAGCACGTTCTGCCAAGCCTCTTCCGCCTCTGCGACGTCAGGCGGAGAGACCTGGGTGGAGCAATCTTTCTGGAACTCCGGGGTCGGGAAGACGAGCGGGTTGTTCGCGGCTTCGGGGCTCGCCAGGTCTTTGATCCCTTCCACCGGCGAGACATAGGTGATGTATTCGGCCAGCTCGACCGCCACCTCGGGCTCGTAGACGAACTCCATCCAGCCCAGGGCCGCGGCCGTGTTCGGAGCGCCGACCGGGATCACCATGTTGTCCGACCAGAGCACGCATCCCTCGGTCGGCATCCGCCATTCGGCGTTTTTGTTTCCGATGATCGAGGCATCGCCCGACCAGCCGATCGTCGCGACGACGTTGCCGGCGTTGAGGTCTTCGTTGTACTCGTTGCCGGTGAAGCGGCGGATCTGACCGGAGTCGGCGGCCGCGTCGATTTTGTCGATCGCTTTCAGCCAGTCCTCGTTGCTCGCCTCGGCAGGATCGACGCCTTCGGCCTTCATCACCAGCGCGACGGTGTCGCGCATCTCGCTCAGCATCGTCACCTTCCCCTTGTATTTGGGGTCGAAGAGATCGGTGATCGATTTGATCTCAGGCGCCTTCGATTTGTCGACCCAGAGCCCGGTCATGCCGCTCTGCCACGGGATCGAGAATTTGCGGCCCGGATCGAAGGAGGGGTCGCGCAGGTTCGAAGCCATGTTTTCGAACACGGTCGGCAGGTCATCGGGGTTGATCTCCTGCAGGAAGCCTTCGTCGTACATCTGTTTCGCCATCCAGTCGGTGACGACGAAGATGCTGCGACCCCCGGAGTCGCCCTGTTCGAGCTGCGGCCGGAGCTTGCCTTCGAATTCTTCGTTGTCGTTGACGTCCTCGATGTATTTGACCTTGACGCCGGTCTCTTTTTCGAATTCGGCGATGGTGCCTTCTTCGCCGTCTTCGCCCGGGTCGATGTAGCCCGGCCAGTTGGAGATCGTCAGCTCGCCTTTGACCGGCCCTGCTTTAGCCGTCTCCGCGTCGCTGCTGTCGCCGCCTCCGCCGCCTCCCCCACCGCAGGCCGTGAGGCCGAGCGCGAGGGCCAGCACGGCAACCGCCGCGACCACATGCCCCCATGCCTTGTCTGGTCTCAATCCGTCCGTAGCCATTCGACTCACCCTCTCTGTAGTGCCTCAACATCCGGGCCCTCGGCGCCGCCTGCGGCGACTCCCATCCCGGCCGATCCATCGACTGGTGACTCACGTACGACGTGCATGTGCTCCGGCTCCCAGCTCAGCTCTACCCTGGCGCCGCCTCCCGGCAACCGCTGCCGTTCGGCCTCGCTCGCGTTGGGGACGAGGACGGTCATCCGCACCTCCTCTTCGAGCCCGACGACGATCTGCGTCGCCGACCCCAGGTACAGCGAGCTCTCGACCACGCCCTCGACCCGCGGCGAGCCGTTGCTGCCCGCCCCGCCCTCGCCGGCCGTCTCGACCCTCAGCTTCTCCGGCCGCACCACCGCGGCGCACTGCTCGCCGCTCGCCAGCCCGTAGGTCTCGGTCGCGATCTCCGGCCCGCTCCGCAGCCGCACCCGGTCGCTGCCGACGACCGTCGCCGGCATCAGGTTGGAGACGCCGATGAAGCCGGCGACGAAGGTGGTCGCGGGCCGCTCGTAGACGTCCTCGGGGGAGGCGACCTGCTCGATCCGGCCGCGGTTCATCACCGCGATCCGGTCGCTCATCGTCAGCGCCTCCTCCTGGTCGTGGGTGACGTAGACGAAGGTGATCCCGACCTCGCGCTGGATCCGCTTCAGCTCGACCTGCAGCCCCTTGCGCAGTTTCAGGTCCAGCGCCCCGAGCGGCTCGTCGAGCAGCAGCACCTTCGGCAGGTTGACCAGCGCCCGCGCCAGCGCGACCCGCTGTTGCATCCCGCCCGAGAGCTGCGAGGGCTTGCGCTTCGCCTCGGCGGCGAGGCCGACCCGCTCGAGCTCGGCCCGCACCCGCTCGGCGATCTCGCCCTTGGAGACCTTCTTGCGCTTCAACCCGAAGGCGACGTTGGCCTCGACGCTGAGGTGGGGGAAGAGCGCGTAGCTCTGGAAGACCGTGTTGGTCGGGCGCTTGTGCGGCGGCAGCTGCGCCACGTCGGCGCCCTCGATCCGGATCTCCCCCTCGGGCGCTATCGCCTCGATGCTCGCCCCCGCTCGCGTGCGCAGCGTCATCCGCTCGCCGCTCACCGACTCGACGATCCCCGAGAAGACGTTGATCTGGCCGATGAAGTTGGCGACGAAGCGGTTCCTGGGGAGCTCGTAGAGGG
>DASZDI010000281.1:0-4905 GCA_035942135.1 Solirubrobacterales bacterium
GTAGCGCCCCCCGTAGGGGCCGAACCGCTCCTCGATCGCGCTCATGCCGCTTCTGCGTCTGCGTCGAGCGGGTTCGCGGCCGCGAAGAAGGCCTGCATCGCGCGGTGGTCCTTGCGGCCCGGCTCCAGCTCCACCCCGCTGGCGACGTCGACCGCGTAAGGGCGGGCGACCGCGATCGCCTCGGCGACGTTGTCGGGGCGCAGCCCGCCCGCGAGGATCGCCGGCACCGCGGAGCGGTGGCCGCGCAGCAGCTCCCAGTCGAAGCTCTCGCCGGTCCCGCCCCACTGGCCCTTGGCGGCGCGGTCGAAGAGGTGGAAGTCGGTGCGGAACGCCTCGGCGGCGTGGACGTCGGCGGCGCTGGCGACGTGGACCGCCTTCGCCACCTTGACCCCGGTGCGCCGCGCCACCTCCGAGCAGAAGGAAGCGCCCTCTTCGCCGTTCAGCTGCACCATCGTCAGCTGCTCGTCCTCGACCGCCTTCGCGACCTCGTCCAGGGTCGGGTTGACGAAGACCCCGACGACCTCGCACTTGCGGCGGAAGGCGGCGGCGATCGCGGCGGCTACGGCGGGCTCGACGTTCCTCGGGCTGCCGTCGAAATGGATCAGCCCGACCGCCCAGGCGCCGAGGCGCACGGCCTCGGCGGCGTCGTCCATGTTCGTGATCCCGCAGAACTTGACTCGCACACCCTCAGCGTACGCGAAGGCCGGGCCGGACCAAGGCCCAGCCCGGGCGCTATCCGGTGCTGTCGGGCTGCCGGCCGAGGGTCACCGTGACGGTCTCCTCGTCGCCGTCCCGCAGGACCGTCAGCTCGAGCTTGTCGCCGGGCTTCGACCTGCCGATCGCTTCGACCAGCTCGTCCATCCCCTCGACCTTCCTGCCGTCGACCTCGGTGACGATGTCGCCGCCGAGGCGGACTTCCGCGCCTTCGATCGTGGCCGAGGTGGTGCCGCCCTCGATCCCGGCCTTGTCGGCGGGGCCGTCCTCGGTGACCGACTGCACGATCACCCCTTCCTCGACCGGCAGGTTGAGCGCTTTCGCCAGTTCCGGAGTGATCGTCCCGCCTTCGATGCCGATGTAGGCGTGTTCGACTTCGCCCGTGGTCTTCAGCTGCTCGATGTCGGCGCGGACGGTGTCGATCGGGATCGCGAAGCCGATGCCGACGTTGCCGCCGCCACCGCCGGTGGCGATCTGGGCGTTGATCCCGATCACCTCGCCCGCGGCGTTGATCAGCGGCCCGCCCGAGTTGCCGGGGTTGATCGCCGCGTCGGTCTGGATCACGTGGGAGATCGAGAACCCGTTGGGGGCCTGGATCTGACGCTGGAGGGCCGAGACGATGCCGCTGGTGACGGTCCGTTCGAGCCCGAACGGGTTGCCGATCGCCACCACCGGGTCGCCGACTTCGAGGTCGGAGGAGCGGCCGAGCGGCAGCGGGTGCAGTTCCTTGGCGGGCGCGTCGACCTTCAACAGGGCGATGTCGGTGCCGGGATCGGTGCCGACCACCTCCGCCTCGAAGGTCTGGTCGGAGTCGCCGAATTTGACGCTGACCTCGCTGGCGCCTTCGATCACGTGGTTGTTGGTCAGCAGATGGCCCTCGCTGTCGATCACGAAGCCGGAGCCGCTGGCGTTGCCCGATTCGGGTTCGGGTTCGCCGAAGGGGTTGAAGCCGCCGGGCCCCTGCGAGGCAATCTCGGCTTCGATGAAGGCGACGCCGTCGCCGTCGGCCCGGTAGATCTGGTTGACGACGTTGCCGCTGCCGCCGTCGGACTTCGCCTCGATCGGCGCGGCCAGGGGTGCGGAGACGGTCGTGGTGGTGTCGCCGCCGTCGGACTCGACCAGGCCGGCCGCGATCGCGACCCAGCCGAGGACGGCGACGACGAGGCCGCCGAGAAGGGCGGAGGCGAACGGGCTGCGGAAGGTCTGCTTGAGCTTGGACATGACCCCAGGATCGCAGCCGGGCGTGACTTCTCCCTAAGCGATCTCGAAATTTTTTCTAAATTCGCGGGGGCGGCGCGGCTAGTAGCGGTGCTCGCGGGTGCTTTCGTCGGAGCGGGTCAGCTCGCGGACCTTCGCCTCCGGGTCGGCGGCCGCCATCAGCGAGCCGCCGATCAGGACCGCGTCGACCCCGACCCGCTCCAGCTCCTCGAGCTCCGCGCGGCTGGAGATCCCGCTCTCGGCGACCACGGTCTTGCCCGCCGGGACGTCCGGCATCAGCTCGTAGGTGGTGGCGAGGTCGACGCTCATGTCGTCGAGGTTGCGGTTGTTGATCCCGATCACCTCGGCGCCGGCCTCCAGCGCCCGCTCCAGCTCGGCGGCGGCGTGGACCTCGACCAGGCAGTCGAGGTCGATCGAGCGCGCCTCCTGGCGCAGCGAGCGCAGCTCCTCGTCGCCGAGCGCGGCGACGATCAGCAGCACCGCGTCGGCGCCGTTGACCGCGGCCTCGTAGAGCTGGTAGGGGTCGACGATGAAGTCCTTGCGGATGATCGGCAGGCCGCAGGCGGCGCGGGCGGCACGCAGGTCGGCCAGCGAGCCGCCGAAGTGGGGCTCGTCGGTGAGGACCGAGAGGGCCGCGGCGCCGCCGCGCTCGTAGGCGGCGACCTGGGCCGCCACGTCGACGTCGGCGGCGGCGATCTGGCCGGCGCTCGGGGAGCGGCGCTTGAACTCGGTGATCACCGAGAGGCCGGGCCGGACCAGCGCCTCGTTGAAGGGGCGGTCCTCCTCCCGGGCGGAGAGTCGCGATTCGAGGTCGGCCAGGGAGAGGTCGCGACGACGCGCCTCCACCCCCTCGCGGGCCCCGGCGATGAGCTGCTCCATCATTCCCACTGAGGTTCCAGAGCCTAGACGGCGGGAGCGCGGGTTGCCGCGATCAGGCGCTCCAGCACGTTCGCTGCCGCGCCGGAGTCGATCGCCTCGCCGGCCTCGGCGACGCCCTGCTCCAGGTCCGGGGCGAGGCCGCCGAGGTAGATCGCGGCGGCGGCGTTGAGCACGACGAGGTCGCGGTGGGGCCCCGGCTCGCCGGCGAGCACGGCCCGGGTGACGGCGGCGTTCTCCTCCGGGGTGCCCCCGGCGACGCTCCGCAGGTCCGCCGGGGCGAGACCGAACTGGCCGGGCTCGACATACCACTCGGCGGTGCGGCCGTCGGCCACCTCGATTACGCGGGTGCGGCCGCCGAGCGAGATCTCGTCGAGCCCGTCCTCGGCGGCGACGACCAGCGCCCGCACGCTGCCGAGGCCGACCAGCGCCTCGGCGATCGTCTCCTGGTAGCGGCGGTCGGAGACGCCGAGCAGCTGCCGGTCGGCGCCGGCGGGGTTGGTCAGCGGCCCGAGGAAGTTGAAGATCGTCCGCACCCCGAGCGCTTTGCGGGCCGGGACGACGTGCGCCATCGCGGCGTGGTGGCGGGGCGCGAACATGAACCCGAAGCCGACCTCGTCGATGCAGCGCCCGACCTGTTCGGGGTCGATCTCGACGTTGACGCCGAGCGCCTCCAGCAGGTCGGCCGAGCCCGACCTGCTCGTATTGGAGCGGTTGCCGTGCTTGGCGATCGCGCAGCCCGCCCCGGCGGCGACGAAGGCCGCGGTGGTGGAGACGTTGAAGGTCGAGGGGCCGCCGCCGGTGCCGCAGGTGTCGACCAGGTCGTCGCGGCCGGTCGCGACCGGCGTCGCCAGCCCGCGCATCGTCCGCGCCAGGCCGACCAGCTCGGGCACCGTCTCCCCCTTCGCTCGCAGCGCGATCAGGAAGGCGCCGGTCTGGACCGGGTCGGTCCGCCCCTCCATGATCTCGGTCAGCACCGCCGAGGCGTGGTCGGCGGTGAGGTGGTCGCCTGCGCAGACCGCATCGATCGCCCGGCTGACTACGTCGTTAGGCATCGGTCAAATCTACCCGTGGAACTTTGTTCCCGGTATGCGGGAACAACTACGTCCGCTCCGCGATGAAGTTCGCCAGCAGGGACTTGCCCTGCGGGGTGAGGACCGACTCGGGGTGGAACTGGACCCCCTCGACCGGCAGCTCGCGGTGGCGGGCGCCCATCACCACCTCGCCGAGGCTGGAGGTCAGCTCCAGCACCTCGGGCAGGTCGGGATCGGCGACCAGCGAGTGGTAGCGGCCGGCCACCATCGGGCTCGGCAGCCCGGCGTAGATCCCCCTGCCGTCGTGCTCGACCTCGCCCTCCTTGCCGTGGATCGGCTCGCCCTGGACGACGCGGCCGCCGAAGACCTCGACCATCGCCTGGTGCCCGAGACAGACGCCCAGGACCGGGGTCCCGGCCTCGCCGAAGGCTTTGATCGCCTCGCCGGAGATACCGGCCTCGGCCGGGGTGCAGGGGCCGGGCGAGACGACCAGCCGATCGGGCTCGCGCTCCAGCAGCTCGGCGACCGTCGCCTTGTCGTTGCGGACGACTTCGACCTCGGCCCCGAGCTCGCCCAGGTACTGGACGAGGTTGTAGGTGAAGGAGTCGTAGTTGTCGATCACGAGCACGCGCATCGGCTCACGCCCAGTCCGGCTGCTCGCAGGCGACCTCGACGGCGCGGAAGACCGCCCTCGCCTTGTTCACCGACTCGACGTACTCGTAGTTGGGCTTGGCGTCGGCGACGGTCCCGCCGCCCGCCTGCACATGCATCTGCCCGTCCTTGCAGACGACGGTGCGGATGTGGATCGCGGTGTCGAGGTCGCCGTCCCAGGAGAGGTAGCCGATCGCGCCGCCGTAGGAGCAGCGCTTGACCTTCTCGAGCTCGTCGATGATCTGCATCGCGCGCACCTTCGGCGCACCGGACAGCGTCCCCGCCGGCAGCGCCGAGCGCAGCACGTCCATCGCCCCGATTCCCTCGCGCAGGCGGCCGGAGACCTGGCTGACGATGTGCAGGACGTGGGAGTAGGTCTCGACGACCATCAGCTCGTCGACCGTCACCGAGC
>DASZDI010000282.1:0-6737 GCA_035942135.1 Solirubrobacterales bacterium
AGGGGTATCTTCGGAGCGATGGCCGGCGAGTGCTCCCATCTCGACTCCGTCAACTACCTCGAGCTGCCGGATGGGGTCGAGGGGTGCGAGGAGTGCCTGGCGATGGGGATGCGCTGGGTCCATCTGAGGATGTGCCAGACCTGCGGCCACATCGGCTGCTGCGACAACTCGATCGGCAGGCACGCGACCGGGCACTCGCAGGACACCGGCCACCCGATCATCCGCTCGGCCGAGCCGGGCGAAGACTGGAGCTGGTGCTACGTCGACGAGGTGATGATGCGCCTCAGCGGGAGCTGAGCTCGCGCAGCTCGACGCCCGCCTCGGCGGCGCGGTGCAGCAGCGGTGCCGGCGCGTAGGCGTCGCCCTTCTCGGCCTGTAGCCGCTCGAGCAGCGCCACCGCCCGCGCGGGGCCGATCTTCGCTGCCAGGCTGAGGGGGCCGAGCGGCCAGTTGAAGCCGAGCTGCATCGCCGTGTCCATGTCCGCGGTCGAGGCGATCTCCTCTTCGATCGCGAAGGCGGTCTCGTTGGCGATCTGGGCGAAGAGGCGGGTCAGGACCTCCTCGGCAGCGGGGTCGACCTTGGCGAGCTTCTCGGGGTCGAGGGTGGGGGCGAGGATCCCCAGCTCGGGGTCGAGCTCGCGTTCGTGGCCCTCGCCGTAGAGGTAGTAGCCGCGGCCGCTCTTGCGGCCGAGCCTGCCTTCGGCGACCAGCTTCTCCTGGATCGGGCTCGGCCGCCAGCGCTCCGGCTCGCCGCCCTGGGCGAAGAAGGAGCGGGCGATTTCGAGGTTGACGTCGAGGCCGATCAGGTCGAGCAGCTCGAACGGGCCCATCCGGAAGCCGCCGCCGAGACGGACGATGCGGTCGATCCTCGGCGCCTCGGCGAGGCCGTCGCCGAGCATCCGCAGGGACTCCAGGGTGAAGGGGCGGGCGAGCCGGTTGGCGACGAAGCCGGGGCTGTCCTTGGCCCGGATCGGGGTCCGCTTCATCCGCTCGGCGACCTCGGTCGCCGCCGCCAAGGCCTCCGCGGAGGAGCGCTCCGTCGCCACCACCTCGACCAGCTTCATCAGCGCCGGCGGGTTGAAGAAGTGCATGCCGACGACCCGCTCGGGCCGGGCGACGTCGGCGGCGATCGCGGTGACGCGCAGGGAGGAGGTGTTGGTCGCCAGCACCGCCTCGGGGCCGAGCGCCTCGCCGAGCCGGGCGAAGAGGTCGCGCTTCAGCTCCAGGCTCTCCGGCACCGCCTCGATCACCAGGTCGCAGCCGGCCAGCCCCTCCAGCCGCTCGACGTAGTCGAGCCGTTCCAGCGCGGCTTCGGCCTCGGGCTCGCTCCAGCGCCCGCGCGAGGTGCCTTTGGCGAGGTCTTCGCCCAGCTTGATCCCGCCCGCTTCGAGCATCTCCGGGTCGGCGTCGTGGAGGACGGTCTCGAACCCGCCCAGCGCCGCCACCTGGGCGATCCCGGTCCCCATCGTGCCGGTGCCGACGACGCCGACCCGGGCGACGCTCATCGGCCCTTGAACTCGGGCTCGCGCTTCTCGAGGAAGGCCGTCATCCCCTCGACCCGGTCCTCGCTCGCCATCGCCTCCTCGAAGAGCTCGCGCTCCTCCCGCAGGCCCTCGGCGAGGCTCGTCTCCTGCGCGGCCAGCACCGCCCGTTTGCCGAGGCGCACCGCCAGCGGCGGGCGCTCGGCGACGACCCGCGCCAGCTCGATCGCCTCGTCCAGCCACCGGCCCTTGCCGACGACCTTGTTGACGAGGCCCCAGCGCGCGGCCGTCTCCGCGTCCCAGCGGCGGCCGGTGAGGACGTACTCCATCGCCCGCTGCTTGCCGAGGGCTCGCGCCAGTCGCTGGGTGCCGCCGCCGCCGGGGATGATCCCGAGGGTGATCTCCGGCTGGCCGAAACGGGCCTTCTCGTCGCAGACGGTCATGTCGCAGGCCAGCGCCAGCTCGCAGCCGCCGCCGAAGGCGTAGCCGGAGACGGCGGCGATCGTCGGCGTCCTGATCGCCGCCAGCCGCGTCCAGAACCTCATCCCCTCCGGGTCGGGCGCGGCGTCGACGGGGCGCTCGGCCATCGCCTTGATGTCGGCGCCGGCGGCGAAGAACTCGTCGGACCCGGCAATGACGATGCAGCGGACCTTCTCGTCCGCGTCGAGCCGCTCCAGGGCGTCGGCGACCTCGGCCCGCATCTCGGGCGAGAGGGCGTTGCGCGCCTCCGGCCGGTTCAGCCGCAGCAGGGCGACGCCGCGCTCGTCGACCGAGACCTCGACCAGGTCGGCCAAGCTCAGCTCTCCTCGGAGAGCGGCAGCATCGCGTTGATCCCGGTGGCGGCGCGGCCGATGATCAGCTTCTGGACCTGCGAGGTGCCCTCGTAGAGGGTGGTGACGCGGGCGTCGCGCAGGTAGCGCTCGACCGGGTAGTCGTCGACGTAGCCGGAGCCGCCGTGGACCTGGATCGCCAGGTTGGCGCACTCGACCGCCGACTCGGTCGCGTAGAGCTTGGCGACCGAGGTCTCGGTCGCGTTCGGCTTCTTTTCGTCCTTGAGCAGGCCCGCGCGGAGGACCAGCATCCGGCTCGCGTCGCGGCGGAGGATCATCTCGGCGATCATCTCCTGGACCAGCTGGAAGCGGGCCAGGGGGACGCCGAACTGCTTGCGCTCCTTGGCGTACTCGACGGAGGACTGAACGCAGCCTTCGCAGATGCCGACGCAACCGGCGGCGACGCTGTAGCGGCCGTTCTCCAGCGCGCTCATCGCCACCTTGAAGCCGTCGCCGACCTCGCCCAGCAGCGCCTCCTCGCCGACCTCGACTTCGTCGAGCGAGATTTCGGCGGTGTCGGAGGCGCGCAGGCCGAGCTTGCCGTGGATCTCCTGGGTCGTGAACCCCTCGCTGTCGGTGGGGACCAGGAAGGCGGCAAGGCCGCGGTGCTTCTTCGCCGGGTCGGTCTGGGCGAAGATCAGCGCCAGCTCGGCGTAGTTGCCGAGGCTGATCCACATCTTCTGGCCGCTGATCGACCAGCCGCTGTCGGTCTTGGTCGCGCGGGTGCGGAGGTTGGCGGCGTCGGAGCCGGTGTCGGGCTCGGTCAGGCCGAAGCAGCCGAGGCCCTCGCCCGAGCAGAGCCGCGGCAGCCACTTCTTCTTCTGCTCCTCGTCGCCCCACTTCTCGATCGGCCCGGCGACCAGCGAGGTGATCACCGAGACGACGGTGCGGGCGGAGGAGTCGGCGCGGCCGATCTCCTCGGCGATCAGCCCGTAGCCGATGTAGTCGAGGCCGCGGCCGCCGTACGCTTCGGCCACCGGCGCGCCGAGGAAGCCGACCCGCCCGAGCTTGCTCGCCAGCTCGCGGTCGAAGCGGGCGGCGCGGTCGTTCTCGCGGACGTTCGGGAGGATCTCCCGCTCGGCGAACTCGCGCGCCGTCTCGCGGATCAGCTTGTGCTCGTCGCTGAGCTGGAAGTCCATCCCTACAGCTCCCGCAGCTCTTTGCCGAGCGTGTCGGCGAAGGCTGCCTGGGCCTCGCGGGTGCGCGGGCCGGGAGCGGCGGCGAAGACGTTGCCGTCGACCGCGGAGACCGCCTGGATCTCCCGCGTGGTCGAGGCGAGGAAGGCCTCGCTCGCGTTGCGCAGGTCCTCGACGTCCCAGCTTCCCTCCTCGACGTCGAGGGCTTTGATCATGCGGTCGCGGGTGATCGACTCCAGCACCCCGCCGTCGAGCGCCGGCGTCCGCAGCGTCCCCTCCGAAGAGACCCAGAAGACCGACGAGGTGGGGGGCTCGAGCACGGTGCCCTCGGGTCGGATCAGCACCGCCTCGTCGGCGCCCTGGCCTTTGGCGATCCGGGTCGCCTGCATGTTGGCCGCGTAGGAGAGCGACTTGACGCCGTTGAGGATCACCGTCGGGCAGTAGGTGACGGAGACGAGGCTGACGGTTTTGGGATGGGGCGGGATCGGCTCGGTGGCGGCGATGCGGCGGCCGCCGCGGGTGACGATCAGCCGCATCTGCCCTTCGACCGGCCCGGCCTGCGCCAGCAGCGCCCCGATCTCGGCCTCCAGCGCCCCGCGGTCGAAGCTCAGCTCGATCGCGGCCGCCGAGCGCTCCAGCCGGTCGAGGTGGTCGACGAGCGCGAACGGCTTGCCCTCGTAGAGGCGGATCACCTCGAAGGCGCCGTCGCCGCGGTAGAGGCCGTCGTCCTTGAGCGGGACGGTCGCGGCCGCGGTCGGGCCGATCGTGCCGTCGACGCTGACGAGCTCTTCGAAGCCTGGGGTCACCGCCGCCGAGGCTACCTGTTGCGCGGAGCGGCTGTTACCCGCGCTTGGTCTGGACCGGGCAGCGGCGGGAGCGGTCGCGCAGGCACCTGAGCGGCGCCGATTCGATCCGGAAGTGGCTGTTCCAGATCACCGCCCCCTGGCGGCGGACGTAGAAGGGGGAGACCTCGCCCGCGTAGAGCCTGCGCCGGAAGACCCAGGCGACTTCGCAGACGAAGCGGCTGCCGCTCGCCCGGCGGCAGCTGCCGAAGACCTCGCGGGCGCCTTCGAAGCGTCGGCCGAAGCTGTTGACGAGGGTGAAGATGGTGAATTCTTCGGCTGCCCGCCTGCTCATCGTCGGGAACGGGGCGGCGGGATCGAGCGCCGGCGGCGGGGCGCCCGTTTCGACCGCGGCGATCCACTGGGCGACCCAGGGGGAGACGAGGTCGGTGCGGGTCATCACGTTCGGCAGCTCGGTGCTGCAGAAGGGGCCGCCGGTGCTGATGATCCCCAGCTGGACCGGGACGCCGTCGGGGCGCTGCCCGATCGCGGGGCCGCCGCTGTCGCCGAAGCAGCCGCCCGACTTCCGGCTCGGCGGGTCGAGGGTGCAGAGCTGTTCCCGGGTCGAGTATTCGGGATAGAAGCCGCGCGTCTTGCGCTTGCAGAAGCCGGGTGCCTGGACGACCATGCCGGTGGTGCGGAGGTTGTCGGGGGTCTTGGTCGCTTTGGCCCCGGTCAGCCCCCAGCCGGCCAGCTGGATCGCCGCGCCGCCCTGGTACAGGGCCGCGTCGGCGGGGTCGGCGAGGGCGATCGGCGGCGCCGTGGTCGGGGCGGTGAGGACGAGGACGGCGGCGTCGCCGTGCAGGCTGCCGGGGTCGAAGCCGGGGAAGACGTGCGCCTGGGCGATCCGGAAGACGTTGGCGGGGCCGGCTTCGCGCCGGGGGTTGGCGACCCCGGTGGCCACCGCGTAGTCGCCGATCGGGGTCAGCGCCCCCTTCTCGATGCTCTCGACGCAGTGCGCCGCGGTGAGGACCACGCGCGGGGCGACGACGGTGCCGGTGCAGGAGAAGCCGTGCCTGCCATGAGTGGCCTGGATGTAGGCGAGCGAGGGGAACTCGGCGATCGAGGCGGCGCGGCCGCCGACGATCGAGGCCTGGGCGCCGCCCTCGGCCGAGGCCGCGGCGGGCTGGGCGAGAACGGCAACGAGGAGCGCGCAGAGCAGCAGCGTCGCCCGGCCGCCTGAGTACCCCCACGTCCTCATACGACAACCCTAATGGGTGTCGAGCGCTCAGACAGCTTCGAAGACGGTCGCCAGGCCCTGGCCGACGCCGACGCAGAGGGTGGCGACGCCGTACCTGCCGCCGCGCCGGCGCAGCTCGCGGACGAGGGTGCCGGAGAGGCGGGCGCCGGAGCAGCCGAGCGGGTGGCCGAGGGCGATCGCGCCGCCGTTGACGTTGAGGCGCTCCTCCTCGATGCCGAGCTCACGGGCGCAGGCGAGCACTTGGGAGGCGAAGGCCTCGTTGAGCTCGACGAGGTCGATCTGGTCGAGCGAGAGGCCGGCGTTCTCGAGCGCCTTCGGCACCGCCTTGACCGGGCCGATGCCCATCAAGGCGGGGTCGACGCCGGCGACCCCGGTGGCGACGACCCGCGCCAGCGGCTCGGCGCCGATCTCGGCGGCGCCCTGCTCGGAGGCGAGCAGCAGGCAGGCGGCGCCGTCGTTGAGGGTCGAGGCGTTGCCGGCGGTGACGGTGCCGCCGTCGCGGAAGACCGGGCGCAGCTTCGCCAGCTTCTCGGGCGAGGCGTCGGCGCGCGGGCCCTCGTCGGCCTCGACCGTGACCGTCTCGCGCCCCCGCGGCGCCTCGATCGGGACGATCTCCTCGGCGAGCCTGCCGTCTTCGGTCGCGGCGACCGCGCGCCGGTGGCTGCGCAGGGCGAAGGCGTCCTGGTCCTCGCGGCTGACCCCGAAGCGCTCGGCGACGTTCTCGCCGGTCTCGCCCATGCTCTCGGTCGAGACCCCGCGCTCGGCCATCTTCGGGTTGATCATCCGCCAGCCGAGGGTGGTGTCGTGCATCGTCTGCGGGCCGCGGGGGAGGCCGCGCTCGGGCTTCTCGACCACCCACGGCGCCCGGCTCATCGACTCGACGCCCCCGGCCAGGTAGACGTCGCCCTCGCCGGCCCTGATCGCCCGGGCGGCGCTGTTGACCGCCTCCAGGCCCGAGGCGCAGAGGCGGTTGACGGTGGCGCCGGGGACGCTCTGCGGCAGCCCGGCCAGCAGCGCCGCCATCCGGGCGACGTCGCGGTTGTCCTCGCCCGACTGGTTGGCGGCGCCGAAGTAGACGTCGATGATGCGCTCGGGATCGACCTTGCTGCGCTCGACCACGGCGCGGATCGCGTGCGCGGCCATGTCGTCAGGGCGGACACCGGAGAGGGCGCCGCGGTAGGCGCCCATAGGGGTGCGCAGGGCCTCGATTACGTAAGCGTCGGGCATCGGGTCGAACCGTATCCTTGT
>DASZDI010000283.1:0-1723 GCA_035942135.1 Solirubrobacterales bacterium
TAGTTGCCGGAGGGGGACTTCGGCGATGATCGCGACCGTGGCGGCTTGGAGGAAGTCGGCGGTCTCGAAGCCGGTGAAGGTGGCGCCGACGATCGTCTCGGTTGCCCTGTCGACGACGATCCGGGAGGTGCCGCCGGTGCCCTTGCCCTGGAAGCTGGCGCCGGGGGAGCCGTCGGTGGGGACGTCGACGGCGCGGGCGTCGAGTCCCGCTTCGCAAGCCTGCGCGAGCGTCTTGCCGACGGCGGAGACCTGCGGGTCGGTGAAGGTGACGCGGGGGGAGCCGGTCCCTTCGGCGGTTGCCGCGGTCTCCCGGCCGAGCAGGTTCTCGGCGGCGACCCAGGCCTGGTACTTGCCCATGTGGGTGAAGAGGGCGCGGCCGTTGACGTCGCCGACGGCGTAGAGCCAGTCGCGGCCGCCGACCCGCATGCGGTCGTCGGTCTCGAGGTAGCCGCGGTCGTCCGGCTCCACCCCCGCGGCCTCGCGGTCGAGGGCGGCGGTGTTGGGGGTGCGGCCGACGGCGATCAGGATCTCGGCGGCCTCGACCGTCTCGCCGCCCTGCAGCCGCGCGACCACGCCGGGGCCGCCGCTCCCGACGCTCTCAACCAGGGCGCCCGTGCGGACGTCGACGCCGAAGTTCTCGCGCAGGGACTCGGCCACTTCGTCGCCGGCGAAGGGCTCCTCGCGGGAGAGCAGGCGCTCGCCGCCCTCGACCAGAGTGACCTTGGTGCCGAGGCTCGCCCAGGCCTGCGCGAGCTCGCTGCCGACCGGGCCGCCGCCGAGCACGATCATGCTCTCCGGGACGTGCTTGGCGAGGGTCGCCGCGCGGTTGTTCCAGGCTTCGACCTCTTCGAGCCCGTCGATCGGCGGCATCGCCGCCATGCTGCCGGTGGCGACGACGATCGCCTTCTCGGCCGCGAAGAGGTCGTCGCCGACGACGATCCGGCGCTCGCCGTCGCAGCAGGCGTTGCCGCGGAAGAGGTCGATCTTGCGCTCTTCGAGCCAGGGGAGCTGGGCCGAGTCGTCGAGGTTGTGGACGACCTCGTCGCGGCGGTCGAGGATCGCCTGCGGGTCGAGCTCGCCGTCGCCGACGGGGACGCCGGGGACCCGGCGCGCCTCGCCGAGCACGTCTGCGGGGCGCAGCAGCGCCTTCGAGGGCATGCAGGCGTAGTAGGAGCATTCGCCGCCGATCAGCTCGCGCTCGACGATCGCCACCCGCCATCCCGCCTCGGCCAGGCGCCCCGCGCAGACCTCTCCCGCCGGCCCCGCGCCGAGGACGATCGCGTCGTAGCTTCGCTCGCTCATTGAGCACCCATCCCGGACACCGTACAATCAGGAGGCATTCCAAGCACGGGGGCGACAGGCTTCGACGTGGTCGTCTCGTGCGAACGGTTGCAGGTCGAGGTTGCTGGAGGCCTCGTTAAACCCCAGCACAAACCAATACGTGCGGACCATGAGTTCGCCCTCGCCGCTTAGTCGATAGCTAAGCGCTGTGAGAGTCGGTCCTCCCTCGCCCGTGGGGAGGGGCACCGGCTTCAGAAACGGGCTCACCCAGGCGGATCGCCCCGTCCGTCAGGGGAAATCAAAGAGGGCTCTGTCTCCCGTAGTGCCCGCCGGCGCGGACCCCGGGAGACGAGAATCAAGCGCCGGCTAAACCTGTAGACACCCTCGCACCGCGTCCGCGGATCCGAGTTCGAATCTCGGCGCCTCCATCAAGCAGCCCCTC
>DASZDI010000284.1:0-5951 GCA_035942135.1 Solirubrobacterales bacterium
CCTCATGCTGATACGTGCGAAGGCACCCCCGGCCCCCGCACGGTCAGGCGTTCAGCTGTACTTGTCCCACTTTTGGAGGTAGGCCAAGGGGTCGAAGGGGGAGCCTCCCTCGTACCAGCCGGGGGAGCCCCACATCTCGAAGTGGAGGTGGCAGGCGGTGGAGGAGCCGGTGGTGCCGACGACGCCGATCGGCTGGCCGGTGCGGACGGTTTCGCCCTCTTTGAGAGGGGAGGGTTCGGCCATGTGGGCGTACATGAAGTCGTACGGGGTGCCCTTGCCGTCGATCACGACGTAGTTGCCGGCGGCGTCGTCCCAGGTCGACATCTGCACGCGCCCGCCGCGGGCGGCGACCAGCGGCGCCCCGCAGGCGGCCATCACGTCCTGGCCCTGGTGGGTGTGGCCGGAGCGGCCGGCGCCGAAGACCGAGCCGGAGGAGCCGTAGTCGTGGGCGCCGAGGATCGGGAAGGCGTAGCCGTAGAAGGCGAAGGCGAGGCTGAGGGTGGTGGAGCTGGTCGCTTTGCGAGCCGCCGGCGCGGCCGGGGTCTGGGGGCTGATCCGGAAGCTGTAGCGGCCGTTGCGGGCGGGGCGGCCTTCGTTGGTGGTGCCGTCCCAGCGGACTTTGCTTTCGACGTCGGCGGCGACGTCCTCGCGGTAGAAGGTCTTGACGATCGCACCGGCGGCGTCGACGACATCGATCCGCAGGTCGTTGAGGGGCTGGCTGCTGCCGATCGTGTAGCTGAGCCGGGGGTAGCGGTAGCCGAAGTAGAAGGAGGTCCGCGGGGTGGTCTTGGCGGCGACGATGGAGAGGGCGCCGGCGCTCGGGGCGCTCGAGGGCGCTCCGGGTGGGCTGCCTTTGGGAGTCGGCGCCGCGCCCGGGCCGCCGGCACCGCCGGTGGTCGCCGCCGCGGCGACGCTCGCGAAGCAGGTCAGCAGCGCCGCCGTCAGCACCGCGATCAAGACCGCTATGAAAGTTTTGCCGACCAGTGCAGGCCGGACGGACCCATTGCTGTTCAAACCGCTCAGCCCTCTCTTTCGATCGCCTGCGGAGTTAGCTGACGGGCTCGCGCTGAAAGAGTCGCGCTACGGACGCTTTTCGTCCGATTCGCCCCTGAGACCTGCAAAGGTCTCTTCGGTTCCTCCGCTCCCGCACGGTGGCCCGCACGGGATTAGGCATTTGCTCGGGCGGCAGTATAGAGGCCAAGATGGCTATCATCCCCCGGCCGCGTGGGTGCGTCCCCGCGGTTTTTGCGCGATGAAGACCTTTGTAGCCACTCCAGCCAACCGCCAGCGCGACTGGTACGTCGTCGATGCCGAGGGGAAGACCCTGGGTCGTCTTGCAACGCAGATTGCCGACACCCTGCGCGGCAAGCGCAAGCCGGAGTACACCCCGCACTGCGACACCGGCGACTTCGTCGTCGTCATCAACGCGGAGAAAATCCGGGTCACCGGCGACAAGCTCGCGCAGAAGACCTACTACCGCCACAGCGGCTACCCCGGGGGGATCAAGTCCCGGACGCTCGGCGAGATGCTCGAGCGCAAGCCCGAGGAAGTGATCCGCAAGGCCGTCAAGGGGATGCTGCCGCGCAACCGCCTCGCCCGCCAGCAGCTGACCAAGCTGAAGGTGTACGCCGGGCCGGACCACCCGCACGCGGCGCAGCAGCCGAAACAGATGGAGACGAACTGAGCTTGATGGACGACGAGACCCGCAACGAGAACGAGACCACCGAGGGCCAGGAGCCGCAGGACGACGCGGCTGAGGCTCAGGAGCCGCAGGCCGCCGAGGAGTCCCAGGAGCCGCAGGCCGAGGCCGCCGAGGAGGCGCCCGCCGCGAGCGAGGACCCCGTAGCCGAGGAGGTCACCTCTCCCGAGGCCGACCAGGACGTCGAGCAGGCCCCGGAGGCCGAGGAGGCCCCCGCCGCCGACGAGCCGCCCGCGACGGAGGAGCCGGCCGCCGAGGAGCCCGCGCCGAAAGACGAAGAGGCCGAGAAGAAAAAAGACGTGATCCCCGGCGCCGACCTGGAGCCGATCCTGGTCGAGCCGGACAAACCGGAGCTGAGCGCGGAGGAGCGCGCCCGCCTGGAAGCCGAGGAAGAAGAGAAAGCGCGCCGCGAAGCCGAGCTCGCCGCCACCGAGGAGACCGATTCCGTCGCCGCCGGCCGCGCCCCGGCGAAGATGGAGGCGGGCGCCCGCTTCCTCGCCACCGGCAAGCGCAAGCGCTCGATCGCCCGCGTCACCCTCGTCCCCGGCAACGGCAAGATTGAAATCAACAAGCGCGACCTCGAGGAGTTCTTCCCGCGGCCCCTGCACCAGACGATGGTCAAGCAGCCGCTTGCCGTCTCCGGCTACGAGGGCAACGTCGACGTCCGCGTCCGCGTCCACGGCGGCGGCGTCAGCGGCCAGGCCGGGGCGGTCCGCCACGGCGTCGCCCGCGCGCTGACCGAGATCGACGCCGAGCTTCGCGGCGACCTCAAGCGCCGCGGCTACCTGACCCGGGACGCCCGGGTCAAGGAGCGCTACAAGGCCGGCTTGAAGAAGGCCCGTAAGCGGCCGCAGTTCAGCAAGCGCTGACGGGAGCGGGGTGACCACCGCGCGCAAGCTCTTCGGAACCGACGGGGTCCGAGGGGAGGCCGGCACCTTCCTCGGCGCCGAGCTGGCGACTGCCCTGGGCCGGGCCACCACCGCCACCCTGGAGGCCGAGCGCCCCCAGGTCCTGATCGTCCGCGACACCCGCGAGTCGGGCCCGATGCTGGAGGCCGCGCTGGCGGCGGGCGTCGCCGCGGCCGGCGGCGACGCGCTGCTCGGCGGCGTGCTGCCCACTCCGGCGGCCGCGATCCTGGTCAAGCGCCTCGGCCTCGACCTCGCCGCCGTCGTCTCCGCCTCGCACAACCCCTTCCGCGACAACGGGATCAAGTTCTTCAGCAGCCGCGGCACCAAGCTCCCCGACGAGGTCGAGGCGCGGATCGAGTCCCTGCTCGACGAGGCCCCCGCGGTCGAGCGGGCGGGCCGGGTGACCGAGCTGAACGGCGGCCTCGAGGACTACCTGCGGGAACTGCAATCGGCCTTCCCGCTCGACCTCTCCGGCCGGCGTGTCGTCCTCGACTGCGCCAACGGCGCCACCCACCGGGCCGCTCCGGCGATCTTCGAGCGGCTCGGTGCCGAGGTGGAGACGATCGGGGTCGAGCCGGACGGGCGCAACATCAACGCCGGCTGCGGCTCCACCCACGTCGAGGCCCTGGCCGAGCGGGTGGCCGGCTCCGAGGCGGAGATCGGCTTCGCCTTCGACGGCGACGGCGACCGGGTGCTGGCGGTCGACGGCGCCGGCCGCGTCCACGACGGCGACGAGCTGATCGCCCTGGCGGCGCGGGGCCTGGCGGCGCGGGGCGAGCTGAACGGAGGCGTCGTCATCACCGTGATGAGCAACTACGGCTTCCACCAGGCGATGGAGGAGATGGGCGTCGAGGTGGCGGTGACGCAGGTCGGCGACCGCTACGTGATCGACGAGATGCGACGGCGCGGCTGGAAGCTCGGCGGCGAGCAGTCCGGCCACATCATCAGCTCCGACTTCGTCTCCACCGGCGACGGCATCGCCGCCGCGCTGACGACGATGCGCGAGCTCGGCGACGCCCGGCTCGAGGACGCGGTACCGATGCGAAAACTGCCCCAGGTCCTCGTCAACGTCGAGGTCGCCGACCGCGAGGCGGTCAACGGCGCCACGGCGGTCTGGGAGGCGGTCGAGCGCGAGGGCGAGGGGCTCGAGGGCCGCGGCCGCGTCCTCCTGCGCCCCTCGGGGACCGAGCCGCTGGTGCGGGTGATGGTCGAGGCCCCCGGCGCCGAGGAGGCCGAGGCGGTCTGCGAGCGGCTGGTCGGCGTCGTCCGCCGAGAGCTCGCCTAGCGGCTCCGAGCCGCCGGCCCTCTACTCTTCTCGCCTTCTATGTGCGGCATCGTCGGATACGTGGGCGCCAGGCCCTGCGAGGAGCTGCTGCTCTCGGGACTGGAAAAGCTCGAATACCGGGGCTACGACTCGGCCGGCCTCTCGGTGCTCGCCGACGGGACGGTGGAGAGCGTCCACGCGGTCGGCAACCTAGGCAACCTGCGGGCCGCCGTCGAGGAGCGGGCGAACAACGGCGCCGGGCCGCTGCCGGCGGCCGAGACCGGCATCGCTCACACCCGCTGGGCGACCCACGGCCGGGTCACCGAGGAGAACGCCCACCCCCACGACGACAGCTCCGGCCGCGTCCACATCGTCCTCAACGGGATCGTCGAGAACCACACCGAGTTGCGCCGGCGCCTGCAGGAGGCGGGGGAGGCCTTCACCTCCGAGACCGACGCCGAGGTCGTCGCCCACCTGATCGCCAGCCACTACGACGGTGATCTCGCGGCGGCGGTGCGGGCTGCCTACGCGGAGCTGCGCGGCCACTACGCCTTCGTCGCCATGCACGCCGACGAGCCCCGGCGCCTGGTCGGCGCCCGCAAGGAGTGCCCGCTGGTCGCCGGGATCGGCGAGGGGGAGACCTTCCTCGCCTCCGCGATCCCCGCCTTCCTCGCCGACACGCGGATCGCGATGCCGATCGAAAACGGCGAGATCGTCGAAATCGAAGCCGGCGAGGTGCGAGTCACCGACACCGAGGGCAACCCGATCGAGCGCTCCAGCGAAGAGGTGACCTGGGACGCCGACGCCGCCGAGAAGGGCGGCTACGAGACCTTCATGCTGAAGGAGATCCACGAACAGGCCGACGCGGTCGCGGAGACGATCACCGACCGCCTGCCCGGCGCCGAGGGGGTCGACCTCTCCGACGTCGCCCTCGCCGACGAGTTCCTGCGCGACGTGCGGCGGATCGTGATCGTCGCCTGCGGCACCTCCTACCACGCCGGCCTCGTCGGCCGTTACGCGATCGAGGAGTGGGCGCGGGTGCCGGTCGAGATGGACGTCGCCTCCGAGTACCGCTACCGCAACCCCGTCGTCGGCCCCGGCGATCTGGTGATCGGGATCACCCAGTCGGGCGAGACCGCCGACACGCTGGCGGCGATGCGGCTGGCGCGCGACGCCGGGGCAACCGTGCTCGCGGTCACCAACATCATGGGCAGCCAGGCGACGCGGGACGCCGACGCCGTCCTCTACACCCGGGCCGGGCTGGAGATCGGCGTCGCCGCGACCAAGACCTTCGTCGCCCAGGTCGCGGCGATGTACCTGCTGGGGCTGCGGCTGGCCGAGCTGCGGGGGACCCTGCCGGCGGAGCGGCTGGCCGAGCTGGTGGCCGAGATGAAGCGGCTGCCGTCGGCGATGGAGGAGACCCTGGCGGCGACCGAGGAGGCCGTGCGGGCGGTCGCCGACGCGCACGGCGACCAGGAATTCTTCCTCTACCTGGGGCGCCACATCGGCCTGCCCGTCTGCCTCGAGGGGGCGCTGAAGCTGAAGGAGATCAGCTACATCCCGACCGACGCCTACGCGGCGGGGGAGATGAAGCACGGCCCGATCGCCCTGCTCGACGAGTCGACGCCGGTGATCTGCATCGCCAACGAGAGCCCGGTCCTGGAGAAAGTCCTCTCCAACGTCGAGGAGGTCCGCGCCCGCGGCGCCCGGACGATCGCGATCGCCACCGCCGGCGACGAGCGGGTCCACGAGGTCGCCGACGAGACGATCGAGGTGGCCGCCACCGATTGGATCCTGCAGCCGATCGTCGCGGTCCTGCCGTTGCAGCTGCTGGCCTACGACATCGCCCGCAGTCGCGGGCTCAACGTCGACCAGCCCCGCAATCTGGCGAAGACGGTCACGGTTGAGTGAACTTGTCCAAAAGGATCGTTAGGATGCCGCGCTCCGTGAAGCTCCGTTTCGTCCTTCCAGCCCTGATCGCGGCCCTGACCGCCCTCTTCATCGCCGGTTGCGGCGGTGGCGACGAGAGCGGCAGCGGGGACCCCGCCGCGGTCGCCCCCGCGGGCGCGCCGGTCTTCAT
>DASZDI010000285.1:0-5177 GCA_035942135.1 Solirubrobacterales bacterium
CCCCCTACACGATCCCCGTCGGCGACCGGCTCGGCGTCGCGCTGACCGTCGAGCGCAGCAACACGACCGGCGACGCGCTGGCGATCATGTACGACCACCCGCGCTTCCCGACCCGGCTCGAGGTCGACACCAACACCCCGAGCGAAGGGGGCGGAGGGTGGTCGGCGCCGCGGTCCTGGCCCTCTTTTGGGGGTTGCTGATCGGCAGCTTCGTCACCGTGGTCGCGCACCGGGTCCCGCGCGGCGAATCGATCGTCGGCCCGCGCTCCCGCTGCCCGGGCTGCGGCGCCCAGATCGCCGCCTACGACAACGTCCCGGTCTTCTCCTGGGCGCTGCTGCGGGGGAGGGCGCGCTGCTGCGGCGCCAGGATCTCGGCCCGCTACCCGCTGGCGGAGCTGGCGACGGGGGTCCTCTACGCCGCCGTCGTGCTCGTCCTCTGGGACGACCCCGGGGAGGTGGCGCTGGGCCTGGTCTTCGTGACGATGCTGGTCGCGATCACCCTGACCGACCTCGAGCGGCGGATCATCCCCAACAAGGTCCTCCTGGTCGCGGCGCTGATCGGCGTCGCCCTCGCCGCCGCGACCGACCCTTCGAGCCTGCCCGAACGGGCGATCGCCGCGGCTGCCGCCGGCGGCCTGCTGTTCCTGGTCGCCCTCGCCTATCCCCGCGGGATGGGGCTGGGGGACGTGAAGCTGGCGGCGACGATGGGCCTGTTCCTCGGGCGGGACGTGGCCCCGGCCATCTTCGTCGCCCTGCTGGTCGGCTCGGCGGTGGGGCTGGCGCTGATCGCGCGCCACGGGGCGGGGGCGCGCAAGCACGCGATCCCCTTCGGGCCCTTCCTCGCGGTCGGCGGCGTCGCCGGTCTGCTCGCGGGCGAGCAGATGCTCGACTGGTACCTGGGGACGTTCTCCTAGAAATAAGTACTTGCAGCGCGAAAGTTCTGGCGCTCTTCTGTCGATTGAAGGAGGGATGGACGCGTCCAAGCGCGCCTCAAGGACTCCTATGCGCCTTCGCAAGCCCAAAAACGCCCCCATCGTCGGCCTCGACATCCAGGCCGGCAGCGTCGCCGCGGCCGAGGTGCATGTGAACGGCACCGCCCACGTCGCCCGCTCGGCGATCCAGCCGCTCGCCCCCGGCACCTTCCACGAGGGGGAGGTCCTCGACGCCGACAGCCTCGCCGAGGCGCTGAAGGCGCTCTTCTCCGACTTCAAGCTCTCCAAGCAGGTCCGCCTCGGCGTCAACAACCAGCGCGTCGTCGTCCGCACCCTGCGGCTGCCCGCGATCGAGGACCCCAAGGAACTCGAGGCCGCGGTCCGCTTCCAGGCCCAGGAGCAGATCCCGATGCCGCTCGACCAGGCGGTGCTCCAGCACCAGGTGGTGGGAGGCGTGCCGGCGGAGGAGGGTGCGACGCCCCAGGTCGACGTCATCGTCGTCGCCGCCCGCCGCGACATGGTCTCCTCCTTCCTCGGGCCGGTCCGCCGCGCCGGCCTCGACCCGGTCGGCGTCGACCTCTCGGCCTTCGGCCTGATCCGCGCCCTCGCCGGCGTCGAGCACGGCCAACCTGCGGCGGACGGCGCCGAGCGACCGGCCGGCGCGACCCTCTTCTGCAACCTCGGCGACGTCACCAACCTCGCCGTGGCGCGGCGGCGGGCCTGCCTCTTCACCCGCGTCTCGCAGGTGGGCCTGGAGGCGACGGCCGCGCGTCTCGCGAACTCGCGGGGGTTGACCCCCGAACACGCGGCGCAGTGGCTCTCCCATGTCGGCCTCGAGCACCCGCTCGAGGAGCTGGCGGGAGACCCCGAGATCGTCGCCGAGGCGCGCGGCGCGCTCGAGGACGGCCTCGTCGAGCTCTTCGACGAGCTGCGGCTCTCGCTCGACTACTACGGCGCCCAGGACGGGGCCGTGCCGGTCGAGCACATCGTCCTCTCCGGGCCGGGCAGCGCGATCCCGGGGATCGCCTCGCGGATGGAAGCCGGCTTCGACATCCCGATCGGGGTCGGGCGCCCGCCCGCTCTGGCGGGCTTCGAGGACGCCGCCGCCGCTCGCCTGACCCTGCCCTTCGGACTGGCGTTGAACGACTGATGCGTCCCGTCGACCTCACTCCGGCCGGGGAGCGCCGTGGCGGCCAGGCGCCGCTGCGCAGCGGCCCGCTGGCCTACCTCGTGGTGGCCGCGCTGGTCGGCGCTCTGGTCGGGGTCACGGCGCTGGTGCTGGCCGGGAACCAGGTCTCCGACCGCAAGGCCGAGCTCTCCCAGCTGCGGCGCGAAGACCAAGCCGCCCAGGCGAAAGCCCAGCGCCTCGCCTCCTACACCCAGTTCGCGAGCCTCACCGAACAGCGCGTGGCCACCGTCACCAGCCTCGCCGACAGCCGATTCGACTGGGAGCGCGTGATGCGCGAACTCTCACTCGTCCTGCCCGAGGACGTCTGGCTGGTCGACCTCAACGCCAGCGCCGCCGCCGACGTCTCGACGGGCGGGGGCGAAGGCTCGGCGGGGTCGGGGCTGAGGTCCGCGGCCCCCGGCCCGGCCTTGGAGATGAGCGGCTGCGCGGCCGGCCACGAGGCCGTGGCCGAGTTCGTGACCGCCCTCAAGGACATCGAGGGCGTCACCCGGGTCGGCATCCAGTCCTCCGAGCTGGCCGAAGAATCGGCGGCCGGGGCCGCGGCTGCCGGCAGCGGCGAAGCAGCGGCATCGGGTGGCAACGAGGACTGCCGCACGCGGTCCTTCATCACCAAGTTCGAGATCGTCGCCGCCTTCGACGCCGCGCCGGTGCCGCCGAGCACCAGCGGCGAAGCGCCGGTGGCGCCGGCCGAACCCGAAGCGACGACCACCTCCACCGAGGAAACGGGCGAAGGCTGATGAAGCTCGAGATGAACCAGACCAATCGCACGATCGTCGCCGCGGTCGCGCTGGCCGTCGTCGCGATCGCCTTCTGGATGCTCGCCCTCTCCCCGAAGCGGGAGGAAGCGAGCAAGCTCGGCACCGAAGTCGAGCAGGTGCGGAGCACGCTCGTGCAGCACCAGCAGGAAGCCGAGGTGGCCGCGGAAGCGCGGCGGGAGTTCCCCGCCGACTACCAGCGGCTCGTGGTCCTCGGCAAGGCCGTCCCGGGCGACGACGACACCGCTTCCCTGTTCGTCCAGATCAACCGCATCGCCGCGGAGGCCGGGGTCAAGTTCAGGAACATCGAGCTGAGCCAGGAAGGCGCCGGCGAAGCCGCGGCGCCCCCCGTCGCCGCCACCGCGGGCACCAACGTCCCGCCCACCGAGGCCGAAGCGTCGCTGATGCCCCTCGGCGCCGGCGTCGGGCCGGCGGGCCTGGCAGTGATGCCCTACACGCTGACCTTCGACGGCAGCTTCTTCGAGGTCGCCGACTTCATCAAGGGCATCGACGCCCTGGTCGAGACGGAGGCCGGCCAGGTCGCCGTCGACGGCCGGCTGTTGACGATCAACGGGTTCTCCCTGGCGCCCGCCGAGAACAAGGGCTTCCCGGCGCTGAAAGCGACCTTCTCGGTGACCAGCTACCTGACGCCGCCCACCCAGGGAGTTACCGCCGGGGCGACCGAAGCCACCCCGCCCACCGCCACGCCGGCCGCGGCGATTACGGAGACGACGCCATGAAGCGACCCAAGACCCCGCAGTTGAAGGTTTCCGACCTGAAGGTCCCGCCCGTCGTGGCGGACGTCTTCTACGACCTGCGCGACCGTCGCCTGCTGCCCCTGCTGGCGCTGATCGTCGTCGCGATCTTCGCTGTCCCGATCGTTCTCTCGGGCGGCTCGGAGGAAATCGAAGCGCCCGCCCCCGGCGTCGGCGCGACGGCCCCCGGAGCGTCGAGCTCGGCGGCCCCGGCGGCGCAGCTGACGGTGGTCGAGTCGACGCCGGGCCTGCGGGACTACCGCAAGCGCCTGCGCAGCAGGACCCCGAACGATCCCTTCGAGCAGAAATTCTCCGGTCCGGCCGGCAGCGCTCAGCTGAACCCGCAGACGACCACGGAGGAGACCTCTTCCGGCGACGGCGGCGGCGGATCGAGCTCGCCCGTCGTCGACGTCACCGACTTCTCCGGCGGGTCGACCACGCCCGCCACCCCCCCGCCGAGCGGCGGCTCCTCCGGCGGCGACTCCGGCTCTTCCGGCGGCAGCAGCGGCAGCAGCGGCAGCGGCGATGACGCCGAGCCGCAGGGCGTCCTCTTCACCTTCGCCGCCGACGTGCGCCTCTCCCACACCGAGGAGAACGAGAAGGGCAAGCAGGTGATGGGGGAGCCGACGACCCGCAAGGGCGTCCTGCCGACCACCCCGCTGCCGGGGGAGAAAGCGCCCGTCATCACCTACATGGGGGCGGCGTCGGGCGGGGAGAAAGCGCTGCTGATGGTCTCCAACCACGTCACCTCCGTGTTCGGCGACTCCAAGTGCCTTTCCGGCACCGATACCTGCCAGCTGCTCGAAGTGGAGACGGGCTTCCCCCAGACCTTCGTCTACGGGGAGAACGACGTCAGGTACAAGGTCGTGGTGCTGAAGATCGAGGCCGTTCCCGCCAAGGGAGACTAGGCCCGGTGCAAAACTTCAGTTAGTGAAGCCACATGGCTACACTTGGTGAAGCGACTCATGAGTGCCGAGAGCAACTCCAGCTGCCCTGTCTGTAAGACCGCCGAAGTCGTCTGCGGGAAGTGGACGCTGCTGTTGATCCGCGACCTCGCCGAGGGCAACGCCCGGTTCTGCGAGCTCGAGCGCTCGCTGGAGGGGATCAGCCCCCGCACCCTGTCGTTGCGACTGCGGGCACTGGAGGACGAGGGGATCGTCGCCCGCCACACCTACCCCGAGGTGCCGCCGCGGGTCGAGTACGCGCTGACGCCGAAGGGCAAGGCGCTGGTGCCGCTGGTCGAGGACATGCGCAGCTACGGCATGCGCTGGCTTTTGGGCGACGCGGCCGACCCGATCGGCGCCGAGCAGCAGCCCGCCGCGGTCTAGGAGAGATCGGCGAAACCCCCGCGCACGCCCGGCGGCGGCGGACGCTGCGCGGTGCGGCGTCCTCGGTCGGCCGAATAGCGCTGCTCATGAGTATCCGGTTCCGTCAGGTGACGTGCCTACATTCGTCTTGTGGCCCGGCCAGACTTCCCGCGCACCATCGTGGAGTTCCAGGAGCGGTTCCCCGACGAAGCAGCCTGCCTCGAGTATCTGGCCGAATCC
>DASZDI010000286.1:0-2974 GCA_035942135.1 Solirubrobacterales bacterium
CCTCCGGGATCTGCTCGAAGCGGTCTTCGAGCCGCAGCCGCAGGTGCTCGAGCCGGTCCAGCGTGCGCTCCGCGTAGGCGGAGTCGTCGGAGTCGTGGCGTGCGGTGAAGCTGAGCGACTCCGTTTCGATCCAGGACATGCGCCGAATTTAGTGCCTGCGCTGGTCTGAGCGAGCAGACCAAGGACGCAGGGAGCGAAGCGTGCTCTGCACGTGAGCGACCGAGGACGCCGTTATGCGCCGGTCAGACCAGCGCAGGCTCGGCGGCGCCGCAGCGGGAGCGAATCTCTTCGCGGGCGCGGTCGAACTCTTCGTCGGCCATCACCGGCGTGCCCTCGAAGGGCAGTTCGCGGTCGATCTCGACCCAGGAGCGGCAGCCGTGGTACTCGTCGCGGACGCGCACCGTGACCGGGCGCGGGATCCGGTGGACCCGCAGCAGGAGGACGTGGAGCGGGTGCCGGCGCTTCCAGGCGAGCCGCTTTTCGGCGTAGTCCGGAGTCCAGATGTAATACGGCGAGAGGGCGTCGAGCGAGCGGCGGTCGTTGATCGTGACGTGGTCGACGACCTCGGCCCAGGCGCGCAGCCGGACGCGGTCGGGCTGGGGGATGCCGCCGTCCTGGAGCAGCGCTTTCGGCGGCGGCTCCTCGTCGGGCCAGACACCCTCCTCGAGCGCGCGGCGCAGCTCCGGGTGGTGGGACTCGCGGACCAGGTTGTTCCGCTGGTGGTCGAAGGTCGGGTAGAGGAAGAAGCGCTCGTGCTCGAGCTCGAAGTGCTTGTTCTCCTCGCGGATGCCTCCCTTGCGCAGGGTCAGCAGCTGCTCGCCCTCGGCGAGTGCGCGGACCGTTACGGCCCATTCCTTTAGAGCGATCGGCATTGGAGTAGTCCTACAAGAGTCGTTAGTTCGAGATGGGGCGCGAGGCGTGACTTTCAGGGCCTGCTAAGGCCAACAACGCCTGCCCGGACGCGGCATTCTAGAGAAGTGCAGCGAAATCTCAACTAAAAAACCGCGAAATTTGCGAAGTGTGATCTAAGTCCACCCGCCGCCGCCCGGAGTTTCGAGCCTTAAGCGGTCTCCAGGGCGCAGATCGCCGGCCGCCTTGCCGGGCAGTGGGGAGCCGTTCAGGAGGTTGGCCCCGGCGGCCCCGTCCTCGCCGCCGCTGCCCCGCGGCGGGTGGCGCCGGCGCTCGGTGATCAGGGTGAACTGCATCGGCGCCAGCGCCTCGATCTCGCGGACGATCCCGTCGCCGCCGCGGTGGGCGCCCGTGCCGCCGCTGCCACGGCGCAGGGCGAGCTCGCGGACTCGGAGGGGGAACTCCGTCTCCAGCGCCTCGGTCGGGGTGTTGAGGGTGTTCGACATCGCGACGTGGATCGCGCTCGGCCCGTCGCCGTCGGGGCAGGCGCCCTGGCCGCCGCCGATCGTCTCGTAGTAGGTGAACCCGTCGCCGGCGAGGGTGAGGTTGTTCATCGTCCCCTGTCCCTGTGCCGGGCCGGGGCGCGCCTGGGAGAGCGCGGCGAGGACGATGTCCGCGACGCGGCTGGAGGTCTCGACGTTGCCGGCGGCGACCGCGGCGGGGAAGCGGGCGTTGAGCAGGGATCCCTCGGGGGCCACCACCTCGATCGGCCGGTGGGCGCCCGCCGAGGGCGGGGCGTCGGGGTCGGTGAGGACGCGGACGGCGAAGAAGGCGGCCGACTTCGTCACCGAGAGCGGGCAGTTGAGGTTGCCCTCGACCTGCTCGTCGCTGCCGCTGAAGTCGAGGCGCAGCGATTCGCCTTCGATCGTCGCCGCGAGGCGCAGGCGCAGGTCGCGCTCCTCCCCGTTCCAGTCGGCCTCGAGCACGTCCTCGGCCCGGTAGGTGCCGTCCGGGAGATCGGCCAGGGCGGCGCGGGTGCGGCGCTCGGTGTAGGTGAGGATCGCCGCCATCCCCTCGCGCAGCGCCGCGACCCCGAGCCGCTCGCGCAGCTCCGCCATCCGCGCCTCCCCGACTCGGTTGGCAGCCTGCTGGGCGCGCAGGTCGGCGAGGCGCTGGCGCGGCGAGCGCATCTGCGCGGCGAGACGCTCGAGCGTCTCGGGATCGGCCACGGTGGGAGGGATCACCACCCCCTCCTCCGCGAGCGTCATCGAGAAGGCGGGCATGCTCCCCGGCGTCGGCCCGCCGACGTCGGCGTGGTGGGCGCGGGAGGCGGCGAAGCCGAGCAGCTCGCCGTCGGCGAAGAGGGGGGAGACAAGGGTGATGTCCGGGAGGTGGGTGCCGCCGCGGTAGGGGTCGTTGAGGACCCAGCCGCGACCGGGCCGCTGCTCCTCGCCGAGCACCGCGGCGACCGCGTCGGGCATCGAGCCGAGGTGGACGGGGATGTGCTCGGCCTGCATCACCAGCTCGCCGGCGGCGTCGAAGAGCGCGGTCGAGCAGTCGTGACGCTCCTTGATGTTGGCCGAGTAGGCGGAGCGGATCAGCGTCGCCCCCATCTCGTCGCAGGCGGCCCGAAGGGCGCCGACGAGGACCTGCAGCGCGATCGGGTCGAGGCTCATCCCGCAATGCCTCCCGATTCCGTGGTTCCTTTGTCCTTCCTGTCCGGACAAAGGAACCGCGCGACGATCGTGCCGTGGTCATCGACGCGAGCGCTCCACCCCGGCGGCAGGACGAAGGTCGCCTCCGGCAGCTCGAAGACGACCGGGCCCTCGGCCTCGGTCCCGGTGCCGGGCTCGCCGCGCAGGAGCGGGGTCTCGATCCACTCGCCGTCGAAGTGGACCGGTCGCGAGCTGCGCTCCAGGGCCTCACCGGCCGCCGCCGCGGGTCGGGGCGAGGGGCCGGGAACGACCATCGCCAGCTCGACGTCGACGAGGACCACCTCGCCGTCGGGGTCGCGGTGCCCGTAGCGCTCCTCGTGGGCGCGCTCGAAGCCCTCGACCAGCGCGGCCGGGTCGGGGTCGACCGCGCCCGGCACCGGCAGCTCGAACGCCTGCCCGGCGTAGCGCAG
>DASZDI010000287.1:0-1595 GCA_035942135.1 Solirubrobacterales bacterium
GGTCTGGTTGGCGATCGCCGGCAGACCCATGTCGGAGACCCGGCGCACGCGGGTGCCGAACATCGTCGGGATCGTCTTCTCGAAGTCGTTGATGTAGGGGACCAGCGGGTTGACGACGACGATGAACTTGGCGCCCTTTTCGACCGCGATGTCGACGTTGGTGGTCGAGCGGATGCCGCCGTCGACGAACTGGCGCCCCTTCAGGTCGACCGGCTTGTAGACGATCGGCAGCGCGGTCGAGCACTCGACGGCTTTGGAGATCGGCACGTCGGTCCAGCCCTCCTCGCCGAAGACGATCCGCTCGCAGGTGTCGAGGTCGGTGGCGGTCAGGTAGAGCTCGGGGTCGAGCATCCGGAAGTCGTTCGACCTGCCCCCGTCCATCAGCGATTCGGCGACGTACTCGTGGATGCCACGGCCCGAGTAGAGGCCGCTGGGCAGGTTCTCCGCCATCGCCACCCCGAAGTCGATCGCCGAGATCTCCCGGAAGCGGATCATCGATTTCACCAGCTCGACGCTGCGCAGCGGCAGGACCGCCGTCTTCTGCAGGAAGCCGAGGTAGTTCGGCTTCAGCACCTTGTCGAGCTGCAGGTCCTCGAGCTCGGTGTCCTCCTGAGGGTTGATCACCTGCATCATTTCCTCAGGGGTGACGCCGTTGGCCAGCATCGCCGCGACGAAGGAGCCGGCGCTGGTGCCGACGTAGACGTCGAAGTTGTTGACCGTGCTGTTCACCGCCAGCAGGTCGAGGGCGCGCAGGGCGCCGATCTCGTAGACGCCGCCGGTGAAACCGCCTCCACCGAGGACCAGCGCGGTCTTCGACGGCTTCTTGCGTCGCCGCGAGCGCCGTTTGGGGCTGGACTCGATGTCTACGACCTTACCCACGGAGTCCAGTATCCCAGGGCGATAGGTCGGCCATGCCCGCTACCTTCCACATTTCTCGTGTTGGAAAACCCTGTGAGACGAAACGCGATCCTGCTTGCAGCCGTCACGGCGGCCCTTTTCCTGCTCCTCGTCGGTGCCGCGCAGGCGAGCCCGACCTGCGACCGGATGCGCTCCTGGCTGAACCAGGGCGGCTCGGCGAGCGGCCTGCTGGTCGTCGAGGCCGAATCCGGCGACGTCGTCTGCGCCAGCGCCCCCGGCCGCGCCCGGCCGCTTGCCTCGAACATGAAGCTGTTCACGACCGCGACGGCGCTCTCCAAGCTCGGGCCCGAGACCCGGATCCCGACCAAGGTCCTCCGCGACGGGCGGATCGACGAGAACGGCGTCCTCCACGGCAGCCTCTACCTGCAGGGCGGCGGCGACCCGGCGCTGGGGACGCCGAGCTTCTACAACGCCTACCTCGGCGGCCTCGGCACCAACCTCTTCGCGCTGACGCCGCAGGTCCGCGCCGCCGGGATCGAGCGGATCACCGGCCGCCTCTACGCCGACGACACGATCTTCGACCGCCGCCGCGGCGTCGCCGACTCCGGCTACGGCACCAGCGTCTACATCGGCCCGCTCTCCGGGCTCGCCTTCAACCACGGCTTCCGCGGCTCGACCAGCGCCGGCGGCTTCTCCTCGGACCCGGCGAAGCTGGCCGCCTCGAAGCTCGCCCGCTC
>DASZDI010000288.1:0-4546 GCA_035942135.1 Solirubrobacterales bacterium
AGCGCGAAGAGCGCGGTGACGATCGGCAGGCCCATCGCCACCACCGAGCCGAAGGTGAGGAGCAGGACCACGACCGCGGCCAGCAGGCCGACCATGAAGGAGGAGTCTTCGCCTTCTTCTTTTTCGCGCACCAGCTCGATCGGCTGGCCGCCGAGCTCCACCTGGAGGCCGTCGCCGGCGACGGCGTGGGCGTCGGAGACGAGCCCCTCGATGTCCTCGATCTCGAGTTTGTCGAGGGTGACGTCCCACTGCACGGTCGCGTAGGCGATCTTGCCGTCCTTGCTGACGTCGGCCGCGCCCTCCTCGCCGTAGGGGCTGACGACTTCGCTCACGTGCGGCAGCTTTTCCGCCTTCGCGAAGACGCCGTCCATCTTCTCCTTCACGGCCGGGGAATCGACGCCGCCGTCGGCTTTGAAGACGATCGTCGCCGTTTCGCCCGACTGGGCGGGGAACTTCGTTTCCAGCAGGTCGAAGGCTTCCTGCGAGTCCGACTCGGGCAGCTTGAATTCTTCGCTGAAGTCCGAGCCGACCGCGCCGGAGAGGATCCCGATCCCGATCAGGGCGGCGATCCAGGCGGCGATCACGATCGCTCGATGACTGGTGGTCCAACTGGCAAAGCATCTCATTGGCGCGCGCACCGTACCAATGCCTTCGGCCGCAAGGCTCTCTGTCCGCTCGGGGCGACTAGATTCCACTGCAGATGCCCGAACCCCAGATCGCCCGGTTCCGACGGGTCGTCAGCTCTGCCTACGCCTCACTGGAGGCGCGCCGCCAGGAGGTCAACGACCTCAACGTCTTCCCCGTCGCCGACGGCGACACCGGCGACAACATGGCGATGACCCTGCGCGCGGTGATGGAGGAGCTCGACCGCCTCGACGGCCAGGACGTCGACGAGGTCGGCCGCACCGAGCTGGTCCAGGCGCTGGCCCGCGCCGCCCTGATGGGCGCCCGCGGCAACTCCGGGGTGATCTTGAGCCAGATCGTCCGCGGCGCCGCCGAGGAGCTGGCCAGCCGTCCCGGCGAGCTGATCGACCCGACCCTCGTCGCCGCCGCCTTCGCCAGCGCCGCCGATGCCGCCTACGACTCGGTCCGCGAGCCCGCCGAGGGAACGATGCTGACCGTCTTCCGCGAGATGGCCCACTCGCTCTCCCGCCAGCTCGCCCACCTCGAGAAGGAGAAGCAGCGGCTCGGCCGCGACGCCTCCGAAGAGGAGCAGGACGCGGTCCTGGCCGAGGTGCTGGAGCGGGCGATCTCCGACGGCGAGCGCGCCGTCGCCCGCACTCCCGAGCAGCTCGAGGTGCTGCGCGAATCCGGCGTCGTCGACGCCGGCGGCCACGGCCTCGTCCTGATCCTCGCCGGCGTCGTGGCCGGGCTGCGCGGGGACGGCTCCGAGCTGCCCGAGGTGCAGCACCACGAGCCGCCGCGCCGCACCCTCCCTCACCACGAGGACAGCCGCTACCGCTACTGCACCAACTTCATCGTCTCCGGCAAGGGCCTGCAGGACCGCAAGCACCTGCCGCGGCTGGAGAGGCTCGGCGACTCGGTCCTGGTGGTCGGCGACGAAGTCACCCTCAAGGTCCACGTCCACACCGACGAGCCGGAGGCCGCGGTCGCCGTCTTCGAGGGGGTGGGGGAGGTGACCAACCTCGACGTCGCCGACATGCGCAAGCAGATGGCCGAGCGCGACGCCCGGCTCGGCGCCGGTTCCGCCGCCCCCGTCGGCCGCACCGGAGTCGTGGCGGTCGCCGCTGGCGACGGGCTGCAGCGCCTCTTCGGCGAGCTCGGCGCCCACGTCGTCCCCGGCGGCGAGACCCTCAACCCCTCCACCTACGAGCTCCTCGCCGGGATCCACAGCGTCCCCGCCGACGAGGTGCTCGTGCTGCCCAGCTCCTCGAACGTGATCATGGCCGCCGAGCGCGCCTGCGAGCTCTCCGAGAAGCCGGCGCGGGTGGTCCCGGCGACATCGCAGCAGGCGAGCCTGCTGGCGCTGGTCGAGCTCGACCCCGAGGCGGGGCTGGACGAGAACGCGGAGCGCCTCCAGGAGGCGGTCGAGTGCGTCGCCACCGGCGGCATCGCCCCGGCCGCCCGCGACGACGCCCAGGGCCGCTTCAAGAAGGGCGACGCGGTCGGCTTCGCCGACGGCGAGATCGTCGCCTGGGGCGGGGCCGGCTCGACCCTCGCGCAGACGCTCCAGCACCTCGCCGCCGGGGGGGCGGAGATCATCACCGTGATCGCCGGCGAGGGCGCGCCGATCGCCCTCGACGAGGTCGACACCCACCTCCCCGACGGCGTCGAGGTCGAGACCCACGAGGGGGGGCAGCCGAGCTGGTGGTGGCTGCTGGCCGCCCAGTAACGCGCTCCTTCGCCGGCGCGCGTGAGCTCACCCGCGGCGACCTGCTCGAGGCGCCGGTCCACTGGCCTCGCCCGAGCGTCCTCGACGTCTCGATCCAGGTGCTCGACGGGGTCGGGCCGAAGCTCGCCGAAGCCGCCGCCGAGGCCGGGATCGAGACCGTCTGGGACCTGCTCCTGCGCCTGCCCCACGGCCATCGCGACCGCCAGGTGCGGCAGCTGGCGGCGGTCGAGCCGGGGGAGACGGCGACGGTCCTCGTCGAGGTGCTGGGGTCGAAGCCCCGCCCCTTCCGCAAACGCCGGCTGACGATCGTCGGGGTCAAAGTCGGCGACGACTCGGGGCACGTGCGGGCGACCTGGTTCAACCAGCCCTGGGTCGCTGAGAAGCTGGAGCCCGGCGCGCGGCTGCTGCTGACCGGCAAGCTCAGCGGCCGCGGCTTCGCGGTCAACGAATGGGAGCCGATCTCCGCCGACGAGGAGCCGCAGTCGTCCAGCTACGTCCCGGTCCATCCGGCGAGCGAGAGCCTGCGCCCGCAGAAGATCCGCGAATGGGCCGAGCAGGCCTGTCGCTGGGCGCCGAACGCGATCGAGGGGCTGCCGGCGGAGCTGCGGGCGCGCCGGGGCCTGGGCGGCGTCGGCGAGGCGCTGCGGGCGGCGCACTTCCCCGAGTCGGGGCGCGAGCTGGAGACGGCGCGGGCGCGGCTCGCCTTCGAGGAGCTGTTCCTCCACCAGGCGCTGCTGGCGACCCGCAAGCGCAGCCACCGCGTCGCCCGCCCCGCCCCGCGCTTCGGCAAGCCGGGCGACCTCGTCGGCCGCTGGCTGGAGTCGCTGCCGTTCGAGCCGACCGGCGACCAGCTCAAGGCCTTCGACGAGATCGAGACCGACCTCGACTGCGGCGAGCCGATGCAGCGCCTGCTGATGGGGGAGGTCGGCTCGGGCAAGACCGTCGTCGCCCTCTACTCGATGCTGCGGGCACGGGAAGCCGGCTACCAGGCGGTGCTGATGGCGCCGACCGAGACGCTTGCCGAGCAGCACGCGATCACCCTCGGGAGGCTGCTCGCCGAAGAGGCGACCCCGTTCGCCCTGCTGACCGGCTCGACTCCGGCGCCGCGCCGTCGCGAGACGCTCGACCGCCTCGTCAGCAACGAGCTCGGCCTGCTGGTCGGCACCCATGCTCTGATCGAGCCGACCGTCCGCTTCGCCCGGCTCGGCCTCTGCGTCGTCGACGAGCAGCACCGCTTCGGCGTCGGCCAGCGCGCCGCGCTCGACGAGAAGGGGGTGGAGGGGATGGCGCCCCACGTCCTCCACATGACCGCGACGCCGATCCCCCGCACGCTCTCGCTGACCGCCTACGGCGACCTCGACACCACCGCCCTGCACGAGCTCCCCGCCGGCCGGCAGCCGATCGCGACGCACCTCGTCTCCGAGGAGCAGCGCGGCGAAGCCTTCGAGTTCCTGCGCCGGCAGCTGCGCGAGGGGCGCCAGGCGTTCGTGATCTGCCCGCTGGTGACCGAGTCCGAGAAGCAGCCGGGCAAGGCCGCCGAGGTGGAGGCGGAGCGGCTGCGCGCCGGGGAGCTGCGCGAGTTCCGGGTCGGCCTCCTGCACGGGCAGATGCACTCGGCCGAGAAGGCCGAGGCGATGCGCGCGTTCGCCGCCCGCGAGACCGACGTGCTGGTCTCGACGACCGTGATCGAGGTCGGGATCGACGTGCCGAACGCGACCGTGATGATCATCGAGGGCGCCGAGCGCTTCGGCGTCTCCCAGCTGCACCAGCTGCGCGGCCGCGTCGGCCGCGGCGAGCACCCCAGCCAGTGCTTGCTCTTCACCGAAGAGGCAGGCGAGCTCGCGCAGCGGCGGCTGCAGGCGGTGGCCGAGGAGAGCGACGGCTTCAAGCTCGCCGAGATCGACCTCAGCCTGCGCGGCGAGGGCGAGATCCTCGGCACCCGCCAGTCGGGCTTGCCCCGCTTCGCCGTCGCCAAGCTGCCCGACGACGGCGCACAGCTGGTCGAAGCCCGCAACGAGGTGCTGGCGCTGCTGCGCCGCCACGGCTCCCTCTCCGACCCCGCCCTCGGCCCCCTCCTAGACGCCGCCCACCGCCGCTTCGGCACCACCGCCGCCGACCCGATCCCACTGTGAGGGGCCGGTACCCCCCTCCCCAGGCACTCAACATCGAGCCATAGGCGAGATGTGCCTGGAG
>DASZDI010000289.1:0-9333 GCA_035942135.1 Solirubrobacterales bacterium
AGATCGAACGCTGCGCCAACGACAAGGGCGACGGTCGTCCCGCCAACGCCCCTCCGGCCTGCTACGAAGAGGATCCGAAAGAACCGGCGAAAGAATGCCCGGCGCCGGTGGTGCCGATCTCCCCGGCCCTGCCGGGCAGCATCACCGAGGCGAAACCGAAAGGCGAACCGTTCCCGCAGCGGCCGCACCCGGAAGCCACGCCCGAACAAGGCGAAGTCGTCGGCGAAGAAGAAGCACCTGCCGGCGCCGCTCCGCCGCCGCCCCCGCCTCCCAGCGGCGAATAGCACGCGGCACCGGATCGGCTGCGGCGAATAGACTGCCGCGCCGACGATGAGCGTCATCTCCTCGATACACGCGCGCCAGATCCTCGACTCGCGCGGCAACCCCACCGTCGAGGTGGAGGTCGTGCTGGAGTCGGGCGCGCGGGGGCTCGCGGCCGTGCCCTCCGGCGCCTCGACCGGCGAGTTCGAGGCGGTCGAGCTGCGCGACGGCGGCGAGGCCTGGGCCGGCAAGGGCGTCAGCCGCGCCGTCGCCAACGTCAACGGCGAGATCGCCGCCGCCCTGACCGGGGCGCGGGCGGCCGAGCAGGGCAACCTCGACCGGACGATGATCGAGCTCGACGGCACCCCCAACAAGGGCCGTCTCGGCGCCAACGCGCTGCTGGGCGTCTCCCTGGCCGCCGCCAAGGCCGCCGCCGCCGATTCGCGGCAGCCGCTCTTCCGCTACCTCGCCGAGCTCTACGGGGGCGGCGAGCCGACGCTCCTGCCGGTGCCGATGATGAACGTCCTCAACGGCGGCGCCCACGCTGACAACTCGGTCGACTTCCAGGAGTTCATGATCGTCCCGGCGGGCGCGGAGAGCTTCTCCGAGTGCCTGCGGATCGGGGCGGAGGTCTTCCACGCCCTGAAGAAGTCCCTCTCCTCGCAGGGCCTCTCCACCGCGGGCGGCGACGAGGGCGGCTTCGCGCCGAACCTCGAGTCCAACGAGGCAGCGCTGCAGGCGGTCCTGGCGGGCGTCGAGGCGGCGGGCTACGAGCCCGGCGGCGACGTCTTCATCGCCCTCGACCCCGCCACCAGCGAGGTCTTCGAGAACGGCTCCTACAACCTCGAGCACGAGGGTCGCAGCCTCTCCTCCGAGGAAATGGCGGCCTACTGGGAGGACGCCTGCTCGCGCTACCCGATCGTCTCGATCGAGGACGGCATGGACGAGGAGGACTGGGACGGCTGGAAGCTCCTCACCGAGCGCCTCGGCGAGCGGGTGCAGCTGGTCGGCGACGACCTCTTCGTCACCAACCCCGAGCGCCTGCGCCGCGGCATCGAGCTCGGCGTCGGCAACTCGATCCTGGTCAAGGTGAACCAGATCGGCACCCTCTCGGAGACCCTGGAGGCGATCCGCATGGCCCGCGAGGCCGGCTACACCGCGGTCATCTCCCACCGCTCCGGCGAGACTGAGGACACGACGATCGCCGACCTCGCCGTCGCCACCGGCGCCGGGCAGATCAAGACCGGCGCGCCCTCGCGCTCGGACCGCGTCGCCAAGTACAACCGGCTGCTGCGGATCGAGGAGGAGCTGGGCGATTCCGCGCGGTTCCCGGGCTTGAACGCTTTCGTCCAGCGCCGGTCCTGATCACGGGCCCGATGCAGGAAAGCGGGGCCCGGCCGCGTAGCTCCGGGTATGGCAGCGAGCGCTCACGCCGCCCGAGGGGCACCCGCCCGCAGGCGACCAGCCGCGCGCAAGCGCCGTCCCGCGGCGCGCAGCGGCGCCAGCCGGGTCCAGTGGGACCGCGTCGGCCGGGTCGCCCTGACCCTCGTCCTCGCCGCCGTCCTCTACTCGTACCTGAACCCGGCGATCGACTTCGTCAAGACCTACACGGCGACGACGGCCGCCAAGGAGAAGCGCCTGGAGCTGCTGCAGGAAAACCGGCAGCTCCACAACCGCATCCAGTCCTCCGGGGACGCCCTGGTCCTGCAGCGCGAAGCGCGGGGGCAGGGCATGGTCGCCGAAGGGGAGACGCCGGGCGTCATCCGCGGCCTCGGCGGCTGAGCCACCGCCCGGGGGCCACCCATGCTTAGCCTCGGCTCCTACCTGCTCGGGGCCGCGCAGCTGGCCGTGGTCGTAATTGCGGTCGGCTTCAGCGCCTACCAGCTGCGGCAGCGGCTGCTGCCCGAGTGGGAGGGGGCACCGGCGCGCCTGGTCGAGTCGATCGTCGCCGTGGCGCTGGTCATCTGCCTCTCGCAGGTCCTCGGGACGTTCGGATTGTTCTACGCCGGGGCCCTGATCGGCGCGTCGATTCTGCTCGCCACCGGGGCGCATCTACTCACGCGCCGAGCGCTGAGCCAAAACGCCTCTCCGGTGGCAGGACCCGCCGGCCGGAACGCTTTGTCCCTGCTCGTGATGGCCGCGGTGATCGCGGCGACCGTGTTCAGCTACAGCGTCACCACGAAGCACGCGCTGGACCGTGGCATCTTCAACTTCGACTCGCTCTGGTACCACATGCCCTTCGCCGTCGAGATGGTGCAGAGCCACTCCGTCACCGGGATGCACCACACGGAGACGGTCTTCACCAACTGGTTCTACCCGCAGAACAGCGAGCTGCTGCACGCCGTCGGGATCCTGCTGACGGGCAGGGACACGCTGAGCCTGTTCCTCAACTTCGGCTGGCTGGCGGTGGCCTTCCTGGCTGCCTACTGCGTCGGGAGGCCGTACGGGCGCGGGGCGCTCACGGCTGTCGCCGCCGCGATCCTGCTCGAGTGCCACACGCTGGTCGTGCGCGATCCCGGGGCGGCGAAGAACGACCTGATGGCGGCGGCGCTGCTGCTGGCCTCGATCGCGATCCTCGTCGAGGCCTGGTCGCGCAGGGAGGGTCCGCAGTCCAGGGCGGCAGGCTCAGGAGCGGACGCAGTTGTTCCCGGTATGCGGGAAAAAGTACGTTCGGACATCGGCATGGAGCGGTGGGCGCTGGCGGCGGCGGGGCTGGCGGCCGGGCTGGCGGCCGGGACCCGGGTGACGGGGCTAGCGATGGCAGCGGCGCTGACGCTTGCGGTGGTGGTCCTGGCGCCCCAAGGGCGGCGCTGGGCGGCGGCGGGGTGGTGGTTCCTCCCGGCCCTCGCCGGGGGCGCGTTCTGGTACCTGCGCAACCTGGTCGTCGCCGGCAACCCGATCCCGGAGGTGGGGTCGCTGGGGCCGATCTCGCTGCCGCACCCGGAGCGGCTGCAGGAAGGCAGGCCGGACTTCAACATCGCCCACTACGCCACCGACACCGGCGTCTGGCGCGAGTACTTCGCCCCCGGCCTGAACGAGGCGTTCGGGGTGCTCTGGCCGCTGGTCGTCTTCGGCGCCGCCGCGGCGGCCCTGTGGACGCTCTTCCGCGGCCGCGACAAGATCCTCCGCTGGGTCGGCGGCATCGCCCTCTTCGGCCTCCTCACCTACCTGTTCACGCCGCTCACCGCCGCCGGGGCGGAGGGCGAGCCGGTCGGCTTCGGGATCAACATCCGCTACGTGGTCCCGGCGCTGCTGGCCGGGATCGTCCTCCTGCCGCTGGACCGCTGGTTTGACGGCGTCCGCCGCCGCTGGTGGCTGCTGGGCGCCCTGGCGCTCGTCTTCCTGGTCACCAACCGGCCCGACGACGCCCTCCACGACAAGGCCCGCGTCTTCGCCTTCCTGCTGGTCGTGCTCGCCGTCGGCGTCCCGGCGCTGCTGCTGTTCCTCCGCGCCCGCGGCGCGAGCGTCCGCCTCCTCGCCGCCGGCACCGCGGCCCTGCTCCTTGCCCTCGTTGCGATCGGCTACCCCGTCCAGCGCCACTACCTCGAGAACCGCTTCGCCAACGACGTCGCCGCCGACGAACGGATCCCCGGCATGGACCTGAACAACGCCTACCGCTGGGCGCGCGACGTCGAGGACTCCCGGATCGGCCTCGCCGGCACCACCGCCGGGCTGGCCGGCTACGGCTTCTACGGCACCGACCTCTCCAACGAGGTGCGCTACCTGGGCGAAGAGGGGCCGCACGGCGCCTTCAACGCGATCCCCACCTGCGCCGCCTTCCGCGCCGCCGTCAACGACGCCGGGCTCGACTACCTGGTCACCTCCCCCTTCCTCAACTTCCTCCATCCCGGCGATCCCGTCCCCTCGCCCGAGGCCCGCTGGCTGCGCGGGGAGCAGGCCGTGCGCCCGGTCCTCCGCAACGGCCCGGTCACCGTCTGGAAGCTGCTGGGCGCGCTCGACCCGCGGGGGTGCGGCGCGGCCAACGCCCCGCTGCGGGAGATCCCACAGACGCCGACGGCTTGATTGACCGCGAGGCGGCCGGGGTAACCTCGGCCAACATGGGCTATCCACTCGAGAACGCGCTCTTCCAGTGGGAGGAGGGGAGGCGGGCGCTGCAGGCGATCGACGACCCGCGGCAGCGGCGGATGGCCGACCGGGTCGTCGACGCGATCCGCGAAGAGCTGCGGCGGCGGATCGGCCCGACCTTCAGCGCCGCCGAGCTGGCGGAGCTGTACGGGAAGGGCACCGACTGGTGCCAGCAGGTGGCGATCGACGTGGCGCCGGCGATCGAGAGCGACTCGCAGGCGCTCGGCGACGCAGCCTTCTGGCTCTACCTGCGGGGGGCCACCGACTTCGCCGGCGGCCGGCAACTGCCGGTCTAGTCGTCCGAGTCGTCGGACTCGTCGGAGTCCGAGTCCTGCTCGTCCGCGGCGCCGGCGCGGCGGATGACGATCTGGTCGGCCTCGATGCGGACCGTGACTTCGCGTTTGCCCGCCCAGTGCTCGGTGTAGACCGGGTTCTCCTTGACCGCGGCGTCGAGCCAGAGGCCGTAGCCGTCTTCCTCGCCGTGGTCGAAGGTCGCCTCGAGCTCTTTGCGGCGCCCGCGCCCGCCGCGGCGACCGCGGCGACGGCGGCGGCGACGGCCGGTGCCGCTGCCCGCGCCGGACTCGGAGCGCTCTTCGCGGTCCTCGTCCCCGTCTCCGTCCTCGTCGTCCTCGCTCTCCGCCTGCTCTGCCTCCTCGGCCTCGGTGGCGGCCTCGATCTCCGCTTCGATCTCGTCGCGGAGGTCGATTTCGCTCGAGCCGGCGTTCTCGTCGTCGGGCGAGAGGTCGTACTGCTTGCGGAACTCGCGCAGTTCGCCGGCGCTGATCTCCAGCTGGTGGGCGATCCACGCATCGGTCCGCCCCTGGTGGACCCAGGCGCGGATCTGGTTCAGCTGCGGCTTCAGTGAGCGTCGAGCCATCGGCGCGCGAGTCTATTGAAGGAAGCCATCGGTACGCAGAGAGGCAAGGGGGCGTTACGCCATCAGGAAGGCAAGAGCCTCGAACATCGCCACCACGACGACCACCACGGTGGCGGTGAGGCAGACGGCGAGGACGCTGAATCGGACCTTCCCCTCCTGCTCGACGCGGTTGATTTTGCGCGCCCGCGACCGGTTCGCGGCACGGCGACGCAGCTGCTCGCGTCGGCGGCGCTCGAGGTAGGTCTCCTGCTCGAAGGCCGTCTCGAACTGGGAGATGCTCTGTCGCATTCTCATAAGGAAGGGCTCCGGAGAGCCGCTGGGACCGTAGCAAAACATCTTGCATGGCTCACGATTCGCTCACACATCAGCAGGCGCCCCAAAGCCCCCGGCCCGCCCGCGCAGCCGCGATCTCAAGCCGTTTCAGCCGCCCCGCGAAGCGGTCGTTGGGAGGGATGGTGAGGGTCTGAGCGAGCCCTCTGCGGACCAGCTCGGCGCTGACCAGGCGCTTGCCGATGTAGACGTAGGCGAGCAGCCTGCCGTAGACGTCGCGCCGCTCCTCGTCGAAGACCAGCCGCACCCGCCGGCCCTCGACCAGGCGGTGGTTGAAATGCGAGGCCTGCGGCCCGAAGCACTGCACCGGCTCCCCGGGCTTGACCGTCTCCGGCGTGTCGACGCCGATGTAGCGGACGTCCTCCTCGCGGCCGTCGAGCCGCACCTCGACCGTGTCGCCGTCGACCACCCGGGTCACGTAGGCCCGGGCGCTCCCGCCTGGCTCCTCGCCCCGGAGCTCGTCCCACGACTCCCACGGCCGCAGCAGCACGACCGCGACGAGCAGGAGCAGCACGACGCTGCCCCTGGGGCTATGCCGCCGCATCTCGCCTCCCCGCAGCGGGGCGACGGGCATTGCGTGGTTCCTTTTGCACTACATAGGTGCAAAAGGAACCACGGAAGGCGGGCACGGCGTCGCGCCGGTAACGCTTACGGCGTGCGGCGCACGTTGCCGAGCAGCGTCTCTTTGATCTGCTCGACGATCGAGACCGCTTCGTTCCACTCGCGCTGCCAGACGTTGCGGCCGAAGATGACGCCGGAGCCGCCCGCCTGCATCACGTCGCGGGTGTTCTGGAGCACCGTCTCGTCGTCGGTCTTGGAGCCGCCGGAGAGGACGACGAGGGCGCGGCCGGCCGATTCGACGCACTGGCGGATCGCCTCGGTCTGGTCGACTTCCATCTCGTTGTAGGGGGCCGGGGCGTCCTTGTCCTTGGAGGGGTCGACCTTCGGCATGTTGAGCTTGACCACGTCGGCGCCCATCTCCATCGCCATCCGCGCCGCGTAGTCGATCGCGTAGAAGGAGTTCTGGCCGCCCTTGGCCTCGATCGCTTCGCCGCGCGGGTAGGACCAGACGACGAGCGGCATCCCGAAGCGGTCGCATTCTTCGCGGACGCGGCGCAGCTGGGCGAGGTCCTCGTCCTGGCGCGGGGAGCCGACGTAGAGCGTGTAGCCGATCGCGTCGGCGCCGAGCCGGACGCCGTCCTCGACGCCGGCGTTGCAGCTGGAGAAGGCCTTGGCGGAGGAGGGGACGTCGGTCTTGCCGTTGACCTTGAGGATCAGCGGCACCCGGCCGGCGTAGTCGGGGTAGTACTTCTCCGCCATCCCGATCTGGCAGGCGAGGGCCGAGTAGCCGGCCTCGGCGGCGAGCCGGAACTGGTAGTCGGGGTCCTTCGAGGCGGGGTTGGGGAAGAAGTCACGCGGGCCGTGCTCGATGCCCTGGTCGATCGGCAGCAGCATCAGGGTCCCGTTGCCCGGGCCGAACTCGAACAGGAGGCGGTGCAGGCGGGCGCGTTTGCCCGGCGGCAGGGCCTCCAGCAGCGATTTCTGCTCGGTCAGACTCTTCAGCTCCACGTCAATTTCCTCCTAGAAGTTTGGGGTCCAGGGAGTATGCCATCGGCACCCCGGGTGGGGGCCGGCGCGCGGGGGGTATTCTCGGACGATGAGCGAGACTGAGCTCAGCGTCATCTGCAAGAACTGCGGCTCGGAGGTCAGTCCCTACGTGACCGAGTGCCCGTACTGCGGGACGCGGCTGCGCAAGCGGGCCCCGAAGCTGGAGCGCCGCGGCGACGGGCTGGAGGCGCAGCAGCCGCGCAGGCGCCGCCGCCGGGTCCCGCGCCCCGGCCGACCCGCCGCATTCGCGGCCGACCGGCCCTACGCGACCCTGGCGGTGATCCTCGGCTCCGCAGCCCTGCTGCTGGTCCAGAAGGCGACCGGGTACGGCCTCGCCTCCTACGGCGGCCTGGTCGTGCTGTTCCAGGAGGAGTGGTGGCGCTACCTGACCGCTCCGTTCGCCTACATCGACGTCGGCTACCTGTTCGTCGTCGCCGTCGCCCTGGCGATCTTCTCCACCGGCGTCGAGCGTCGGCTCGGGGCCCTGCCCACTGCGGCGCTGCTGCTCGCCTGCGGCGCGCTCGGCGCGCTCGCCGCCGTGGCGGTGGCGAACGCCCAGGACCCCGGGGACGGGATCGTCGTGATCGCCGGCGGCAACGGGATGGCGCTGGGGGCGCTGGCGGCCTGGTTCGCGCTCCGCCGGGCCGAGGTGCGCGGCGCGATCGACGACTCCTACGACCCGATCGGGGTGGCCGTGGCGGCTGTGGTCCTGATCGTGCTGCCGCTGTTCGCGCCCACCGCGGACTTCATCGCCGGGATCGCTGGCGGCATCGTCGGCCTGCTCGCCGGGCTGGCGGCCTCGCGCTTCCGCCGCTCCGAGTAGACGGCGGCGGTTTAGGCTCTGGGGCGTGCCTGACGAGAGCGAGCTCGAGGCCGCGATCGAGCGGCTGCTCGACCCGGAGCGTTTCTCCGAGGCCGAGCGGATCGTCGCGCGGGCCGCGCCGCAGCTGCAGAAGGTCCTGGCGGCGGCTCTCGCCGAGGGCGGCTGGTTCGCCGAGCCGCACGAAGCGGAGACGCTCAAGGCCGCGACCGCTCCCGACCCCGACGAGCGGATCGCCGCGATCCGCTCCCTGCTTGCCGAGGAGGCGAGGATGGGGATGATGGTCGGGGTCGCCGTCGGCTGGGCACTGAAGGAAGAGCTGAACGACAGTCAACCGCGAGGAGAGAGCTGATGGAGATCAAGTTTCACGGACATTCCTGCTTCGAGCTGAGCGAGGGGGGCGTCACCGTCCTCGTCGACCCGTTCCTGGCGCCGAACAACCCCGACGCGGTGCACACCGCCGAGGAGGTCGAGCCGACCCACATCGCGATCTCCCACGGCCACGCCGACCACATGGCCGACCTCGTGCCCGTCGCCAAGCGCACCGGTGCCCACTGCGTCGGCATCGTCGAGATGGCCGAATGGCTGAAGGGGCAGGGGATCGAGGACGTCAGCGACCCCAACCTCGGCGGCACGGTGGAGTTCGACTGGGGCTACGTCAGCCTCGTCCCGGCCTGGCACACCAGCACCATCCCCGGCTCCGAAAACGCCCCCTTCAGCGCCGAGCACGGGATCGTCCTCGGCACCGCGGCGGGGCTGGTGATCAAGGTCGGCGAGACGACCGTCTACCACGCCGGCGACACCTGCCTGTTCAGCGACATGCAGCTGATCGCCCGGCGCAGCGACATCGACGTCTTCTGCGTCCCGATCGGCGGCCACTACACGATGGACCGCCGCGACGCCGTCGTCGCCTGCGAGTTCGTCGGCGCGAAGACGGTGATCCCGATGCACTTCAACACCTTCCCGCCGATCGAGACCGACGCCGAGGCCTTCAAGGCCGACGTCGAAGCGCAGACTTCGTCCCAGGTCGTGGTCCTCGAGCCGGGCCAGACGCACAGCGTCTGAACGGCCCGCGTCGAGTCCGCGCCAGTGCCCCGTATAGGTGCATTCACGCGGACTCGGCGAAAACTGGCCAGCCGGAAGGCGAGGACTTCGAAACCCGGCAGTTCGCCGGCACCTGCCTGATGCGCCGGCTCAAGGTGATCGGGCTGCAGTAGCGCTTACGGCGCGGTCGGAGCCGCTTCTTCGGGCTCCGTGGTGCCGCTCGCCGCGGTGGGCGGCAGCGTCACGTCGACCGGCGGCGGCAGGGGCACCGGCGGCGGGGTGGTCACCGGCGGCGGCGGGCTCGCGG
>DASZDI010000290.1:0-7205 GCA_035942135.1 Solirubrobacterales bacterium
ATAGGAGGTACAAAGGACGAACGCCGATCGGGGTTTGGCGTCGGCTCGTAGGTCCGGTTGCCGAGATCGAGGTGGAGGCCGACCGCGAGGTCCGGGTGCTCGGCCAGCGCCTCGGCGGCGGCCTCCGCGGCACCCTGCCTCACCATCAGGCTGGCGCTGGTGACGATGCCGTGTTGGTGCGCCTCGAAGATGCCCTCGTTGACGCTCCGTGAGAGGCCGAGGTCGTCGGCGTTGACGATCAGGCGGCGGCTCTCGCTCATCGTCTCCGGACGCTAACGCCGGGAGCAGGCGAATCGAAGTCGAGAGAATGCGGCGATGGCCACCTTGCGGACGATCGGCGTCTACGGGTTCGACCGCGAGTCCTTCCTCGCCGCCCTCGGCGGCGCCGGGGTCGACCTGCTGCTCGACGTGCGGCAGCGGCGCGGGGTGCGGGGCAGCGAGTACGCGTGGGCGAACGCGCGGCGGCTGCAGGCGGCGCTGGCGGAGGCGGGCATCGGCTACTCGCACCTGAAGGAGCTGGCCCCAACGACGGAGATGCGCGAGCTGCAGTACCGGGAGGACGAGCGGCGCGGCGAGGGCAAGCGCAGCCGCAGCGTCCTCGCCCCCGCGTATGTGGAGCGCTACACCGAGGAGGTCCTCGGGCGGGTCGACCTGGCGCCGATCGTCAGGTGGATCGGCAGCTCACGGCCGGCGCTGCTCTGCGTCGAGCGCGACCCGGAGGCCTGCCATCGCTCGCTCGTCGCCGAGCGGCTGCGCCAGGAGTTCGGCTTCGAGCTCGAGCACCTGCGGCCGGGGGACTAGGACCGCCCGCTCCGGGTGCCGCGGGCGCCCATGCGACGCCGGCGCCTAGACGGCGCCGCCCATCGCCCGTGCGATCACGACCCGCTGGATCTCGTTGGTGCCCTCGTAGATCTGGGTGATCTTGGCGTCGCGCATCATCCGCTCGACCGGGTACTCGTTGACGTAGCCGTAGCCGCCGAGGACCTGGATCGCCTCGACGGTGACTTTCATTGCGTTGTCGGAGGCGAAGAGCTTCGCCATCGAGGTCCACTTGGGGAGGTCGGCGGGACGGTCGGGGCGGTCGGCCATCGAGCAGGCTTTGTAGAGGAGCTCGCGGGCGGCGGCGGTGCCGGTCTCCATGTCGGCGAGCTTGAACTGGATCGCCTGCAGCTGGTTGATCGGCTTGCCGAAGGCGATCCGCTCGGCGGCGTAGGCGTTGGCGTAGTCGGTCGCGCCCTGGGCGATCCCGACCGCTTGGGCGGCGGCGCCGAGGCGGGTGCGCTCGAGGGTGCCGAGGGCGACGCCGAGGCCCTTGCCCTCCGCGCCGATCAGGTTCTCGTGCGGGACGCGGACGTCGGTGAAGGTCGGCGAGCCGGTCGGCGAGCCCTTGATCCCGAGCTTGTGCTCGAGCTTGCCGGGATCGAAGCCGGGCCGGTCTTTCTCGACGACGAAGGCGCTGGTGCGGCGGTTGGCGCGGTCGGTGGTGGCGAAGACGACATAGAAGTCGGCGATCGTCGCGTTGGTGATCCAGCTCTTCTGGCCGTTGATCACCCACTCGTCGCCGTCGCGCACGGCGCTGGTCCGCATCGCGGCGGGGTCGGAGCCGGCCTCGGGCTCGGAAAGCGCAAAGGCGGGCGACCACTCGCCGCTGGCGCATTTCGGCAGCCACCTCTGTTTCTGTTCCTCGGTCCCGAAGAGCTGGATCGGCAGCGTCCCCAGCTCCTGGACCATCAGCATCAGCGCCGAGGAGGCGCAGGCCTTGGCGATCTCCTCGACCGCCATCTGCAGGACCAGCGTGCCGGTGCCGGTGCCGCCGTACTCGGCGTCGAAGGGCAACCCGAGGATGTCATGGGAGGCGAGCAGCTCGCGGATGTCCCACGGGTATTCGCTCTTGCGGTCGATGTCGCCGGCCCGCGGCGCGATCTTCTCCTGGGCGAGGCGGCGGACCATGTCCCGCAGGTCGAGCGCCTCCTGGGAGATCTCATAGGCGGGGGCGATTGCTTCGACGCTCATTCGTTCCTCTCGTGTTCGTGGTGCGAACGCACTTTTTCCCGCATACCGGGAACAACTACGTTCGCGTCTCTCAGAAAACCGGTGACTCGGTGTAGGTCCCGAAGACCTCCTGCATCGCCTTGATCATCTCGCCCTCGGTGGCCTGCGTGCGTGCTGCCTCGATGATCGGCGGCATCAGGTTGCCCTCGCCGGCGGCGGCGCGCTTCAGCTCGGCCAGGGCGGCCTCGACCGCGGCGCCGTCGCGGGCGGCGCGGGTGGCGGCGAGCCGGTCCCGCTGCTTGCCTTCGAGCCCGGGGTCGATCTTCAGGATCGGGGTCGGGCCTTCGTCCTCCTGGGTGAAGTCGTTGACGCCGACGACGATCCGCCGCCGTTCGTTCAGCTCCTGCTGGTAGCGGAAGGAGGCGTCGGCGATCTCGCGCTGGGGGAAGTTGCGGCGGATCGCCTCGACCATCCCCCCCAGCTCGTCGATCCGGGCGAAGTACTCGTAGGCGGCGCGCTCCATCTCGTCGGTCAGCTTCTCGACGAACCAGGAGCCGCCGAGCGGGTCGACGGTGCTCGGCACGCCGGTCTCGGTGGCGATGATCTGCTGCGTGCGCAGCGCCACCCGCACCGCCTCCTCGGTCGGCAGCGCCAGCGCCTCGTCATAGGAGTTCGTGTGCAACGACTGGGTCCCGCCCATCACCGCCGCCAGTGCCTCCAGGGCGGTGCGGACGATGTTGTTGAGCGGCTGCTGGGCGGTCAGGGAGACGCCGGCGGTCTGCGTGTGGAAGCGCAGCCGCATCGACTCCTCGCGCTTGGCGCCGTAGGTCTCGCGCATCTCCCGCGCCCAGATCCGCCGCGCCGCCCGGTACTTAGCGATCTCCTCGAAGAGGTCGATGTGGGAGTTGAAGAAGAAGGAGAGCCGCGGCGCGAAGTCGTCGACGTCGAGGCCGCGCTCGATCGCCCGCTCGACGTAGGTGAAGCCGTCCTTGAGAGTGAAGGCGAGCTCCTGCTGGGCGGTCGAGCCGGCCTCGCGGATGTGGTACCCGGAGATCGAGACCGGGTGCCAGCGCGGCATGTTCTCGGTACACCACTCGATCATGTCGGTGACCAGGCGCAGCGCCGGGTCGATCGGGAAGCACCACTCCTTCTGGGCGATGTACTCCTTGAGGATGTCGGTCTGGATCGTGCCGCCTAGCTTCTCGGCCGGGACGCCCTGCTTCTCCCCTACCAGGACGTAGAAGGCGAGCAGGATCGCGGCCGGGGCGTTGATCGTCATCGAGGTGGTGACGCCGCCGAGCGGGATCCCCTCGAAGAGCCGCTCCATGTCGGCGAGGGTGTCGACGGCAACGCCCTCGCGGCCGACCTCGCCGAGGCTGCGCGGGTGGTCGGAGTCGTAGCCCATCAGGGTCGGCATGTCGAAGGCGGTCGAGAGCCCGGTCTGCCCCTGGTCGAGCAGGTAGTGGAAGCGCTCGTTGGTCTCCTCGACGGTGCCGAAGCCGGCGAACTGGCGCATCGTCCAGAGCCGCCCCCGGTACATCGAGGGGTAGGGCCCGCGGGTGAAGGGATAGGCGCCGGGCTCGCCGATCTTCTCCGCGACGTCGCCCTCCAGGTCCGCCTCGGTGTAGAGCGGCTCGATCGGCTGGCCGGAGATCGTCGAGAACTCGGCCTCGCGCTGAGGCGCGACGGGCTTGTCTCCGGAAACCTGGCTCACCGGCCAGAGTCTGACAGCGGGCTCAGCCCGTCGCCACAGACCGCAGCTTCGGCGCCCAGACCTCTTCGAGGAAGGCGCTCAGCTCGGCGTTCAGCCGCTCGGGGTCGAGACGCCACTCGAGGATCGAGTTGGCCTCGACCAGCCGCGCGTTCGGCAGCTCTTCGAGCAGCATCCCGGAGTCGCTGAAGGGATGGAGCGGGTCGCGGTGGTGGCCGACGATCAGGGTCGGGTGCTCGATCTTCACCCGGTCCTCGCGATGGGGCGCCGTCTCTCCCAGCAGCAACCCCTCGAACACGGCCTGGGACGGGCCGGGGCGCTGCCGCACCCAGTCCAGGACGATGTCCGCGAGGTGATGGGTCCGCGGGATCGCCCGGGTTGCCAGCGAGAGCCCCTCGAAGAAGGGGCGCCCGAACTTCAGCCCCAGCAGCACCGGCGCGAAGAGGCCGGCGACGGCCGAGAGGGCGTTGTCGAGGACCGGCATCTCGATGAAGAGGGCGCGGGCGCGGTCGGGGTAGCGGACCGCCGCCTCCAGGGCGATGTTGGCGCCCAGCGAGGTGCCGCCGACCACCGCCTGCTCCTCCCCCAGGTGGTCGAGCAGCGCCACCAGCTGGCGCGCGAAGAGCGGCATCGAGTAGAGGCGCAGGTCCTCGGGGCGGTCGGAGCGCCCGTGGCCGAGCATGTCGATGGTGACGACCCGGTTGCCGCGCTCGGCCAGCTCCGGCGCCAGGCGGTCGAACATCCGCCGGTTCAGCAGCAGCCCGTGGACGAGGACGATCAGGCGCTTCCCCTCGCCGTACTCGTCGTAGGAGATGAGGTGCCCCTCGTAGCGGAACTCGCCCATGCGGCAATGGTATGCCCTGCGCGAGCGGCCTCAGCGGCCGACCGGCGGCGGCGTCATCAGCGCGACGGGCAGCGAGAGGCCGGCGCCGCGGCGCAGGGTCGCGATCCGGCGGCCGGGCTGGACGGCGGCGCGGGGCTCCCCCGCCCGCTCGCCGAGGAAGGCGACGGTGGCGTCGAGGTCGGGGGCGGTGAGGGCGAGGCCCCAGAAGAAGGCGGGCCGATCGCCGCCCGCGCGCTCGGTCGCCTCCGGCGGCTCCTGGACGACCTCGAGGATCGTGCCGCCGAGCCGGAAGAAGGCCTGGCGCGGGGCCCCGGCCGGGGTCGGCTCCTCGCGGACCCGCCGCAGGTCGAGGCCGGCCGCGACAAGGGCGGCGACGGTGCGGTCGAGGTCCGGGGAGATGGCGACGACGTGGTCGATAGATGTGACGCCGTTCGGGTGCGCCGGGGCGGGTCGGGAGGAGGTCTTGTCCGGGGGTGGGTCCGGCGGCGGTGGGTCCGGCGGCGGAGTGTCGCCCTGCCGCAGCTCGTCCGCGCGGAGGGTCGGCAGCCCGTCGAGCTCGAGCGACTCCACCCCGCGCAGCGCCCAGCCGACGATCCCGCGCCCCTCCTGCTCCGGGTCGAGCCGGACCTTGACCTCGCCGAGCACGCAGCAGTCGTCCCGCACCTCGAACCCGCAGTCCCGCCACGCCCGCGGCGAGTCCGCAATCGTCAGCTCGTCGAGGGTCACGGCCATGCCGACACCGTAGAGGCCGACTGTCAAAAGCGACAATGGATCGCCATGGACCACGACCTCCAGCGCTTCGTCGACGCCCAGGACAGCGGCGGCACCTACGACCGGGCGCTGGCCGAGCTGCGCGCCGGGCGCAAGACCAGCCACTGGATGTGGTTCGTCTTCCCCCAGCTCACCGGCCTCGGCCGGAGCGAGATGTCCCGCCGCTACGCGATCGCCTCACTGGACGAGGCCCAGGCCTACCTGGAGCACCCGGTGCTCGGACCGCGCCTGGTCGAGTGCTGCAAAGCCCTGCTCACCCACGAAGGCAAATCAGCCGACGAGATCCTCGGCACCATCGACGCCACCAAGCTCCGCTCCTCGACGACCCTCTTCGCCCGCGCCGCTGAACTCGCGAGTCCGCGAGAGACCGCCTATACCGCGGTCTCTCGCGGACTCGGCGACGCCCAGGTCTTCGCCGAGGTCCTGGAGCGCTACTTCGACGGCGAGCCGGACCCGGCGACCGAGCGGCTGCTCAGCTGAGGGTCTTGCCGCTGAGGACCGAGCGGGGGTCTTCGGCGGTGACGTCGGAGCCGGGGCGGGCGTGCTCGTCCTTGCGCTTGATCAGCAGCCACCGGGGCTTGGGGCCGGGGCGGGTGCGTTGGAGGGCGAAGCCGCCTTCGAGCTTCTCGCCGTGGAGGACGAAGACGGCGTGGCCGCGGTCCAAGGCCTCGGGCCAGGGGACCCGGCCTCCCTGCTCGTAGGTGCCGCGGTCCCAGACGATCACGCGACCGCCGTCGACCGCGCCCTCGAAGTCGTTGTAGCCGAGCGAGTGGTCGGCGACCTCGATCGCCAGGCGCTTCACGGCCGGGTCCAGCGAGGGGCCCTTGGGGACGGCCCAGGAGCGCATCGTGCCGTCGACCTCGAGGCGGAGGTCGTAGTGGTGGGCGGTCGCTTCGTGCTCCTGGACGACGAAGACGCCGGCGCTGACGCCGCGGACGGCGAACTGCTCGTGGCCCTCGACCTTGGCGGCTTCGACCTCGACCGCCTCGACCCGCGCCGGCGGCGGCCCCTCCTCCAGGAACGCCTTCAGCTCCTCCAGCGCCGCGCTCGGGCCCTCGGCGTGGACGAGCACCGAGCCGTCCTCGGCGTTGCGGACCCAGCCCGTCGCGCCTGCCTCCCGCGCCCGCCGGACGGTCGCGTCGCGGAAGCCGACGGCCTGCACCCGACCCCGGACCACCGCACGCAGCGCACTTTTCTCGCCGCTCATCGGGCCAGGTTCGCAGCCCCGGCGGCAGTTGTGTTTGAGCACATCCGCCTCAAGGTACGTAGGAGTACAAGTCATTGCTCCTCGACAAGCGGAGGCCACCCGTGCCCGAACGAATCCTCATCACCGGCGGAGCCGGCTTTATCGGCTCCCACCTCGCCCGCCACCTCCTCCGCCAGGGCCACCGGGTCCGCGCGCTCGACCGGCTCGACCCCCAGGTCCACCCCGAGCGGGAGCGACCCGCGTACCTGGAGGAGGAGGTCGAGCTCGTCGTCGGCGACGTCCGCGACCCCGGTGCCGTCGCGGAGGCGCTGCGCAACGTCGACGCGGTCGTCCACCTCGCCGCCCGCGTCGGGGTCGGCCAGAGCATGTATGAGATCGCCGACTACTGCTCGGTCAACACGGTCGGCACCGGGGTCCTGTTGGAGGCGCTGCTGGAGCGGCCGGTGCGACGGCTCGTGGTCGCCTCGAGCATGAGCATCTACGGCGAGGGGCTGGCGACGACCGCGGAGGGCAGGATCGCCGAGGCGGTGGAACGCGACCGCGCCCAGCTCGAGCGCGGCGAGTGGGAGCCGGTCGGCGAGGACGGCCGGCCGCTGGAGCCGCTGCCGACGCCGGAGTGGAAGACCCCGGCGCTCTCGTCGGTCTACGCGCTGAACAAGTACGACCAGGAGCGCATGTGC
>DASZDI010000291.1:0-2006 GCA_035942135.1 Solirubrobacterales bacterium
CGTCGCCGTGCTGGCCGGTGGTGACGTAGACCTTGCGGACGTTGCCTTTTTCGTCTTCCTCGGTGCGCCGCTTCAGCGCTTTCAGCTGCTCGCGGTACATCGGCGCCTCTTGCTTCAGGAGCCAGTTGGACCCCTCCCGGATCGACTCCATCATCGCGTCGATGGCCTCGGTGCGGTTGATGTGGACGGTGTTGGTTTTCTCGTCGTAGCGCCAGGAGTCAGGATTCCGCTTGTTCTGGCCGCCGCCCTCGTATTCGACGAGAACGACGCGGCCGGGGAATTCCGCCATCAGCCCTTTCGCCAGGCGCCGCTCGGGCATCGAGTCCACCGCGGCGAGGGTGACGTTGAACCGTTCCATGTGTTCGGCGACTTCCTCGAAGTCGGACGGCATGAAGACTTTGAGCATCCGGCGGGAGCCGTCGGGGTGGTGCTCGGTGATGCGTACCGACAGGTCGCGCTCGCTGGCCACGTCCACTCCCATCGTCACGACGAAGCGCCCGCGGTAGGACTCGAAGGGCGCCTCGTAGCCGTGCGCCATCGCCCGGTCGATGTCCTCGTCGGTGAGTTGGGCGTCGGCGGCGGCGTAGGGGACGCCGAGGTCGGCGTTGTGGAAGTTTTCGATGGCGCTGAATTTGGTCCGCCTCGAGGCGACGACGATTTTCCTCAGGTTGGTACGGGGGACGATCAGGCGGGGGATGTGGAAGCCGGGGACCCGGCCGGCGCCGGTGGCGGTGGCGATCCAGCGGCCGTGGAGGATCGGGTCCCCCTCCAGGCTGGCCTCGCAGCGCTCGCAGGCCCGCCAGACCTCCACCACGTCTTTGGTGACCTCGAACTCGTCGCGGCCCGCCCGCAGCACCTTCTCTTCGCCGGCGGCCGAGCGCCAGCGCATGTTGGTGTGGAAGTCGATGATCTGCTCGTGCTGGCACTCGGGGCAGGTGACGAACCAGCGGCGCTTGTCGGATTCCTCGAAGGCGGCGTCGATGCCGTAGCCGGGGAGGCTCGGCCGCCCCGAGCGCCGGACGCGGCCCACGCGGTCGGTGGCCTCGGCGCCGGACATCCGCTGCTCGGCTTCAGCGATCCGTTCGTCGGGACACTCGTCGTACTCGTCGATGACCACCGCCTGCGCGGCGACCGACTGGACGGCGGCTTTGGACTGCATCCCGCGCAGCTGGAGGATGCCCGGCCCGATCTGCTTCATCGTCTTCCGGCGGGTGTGGCCGCGGGGGATGCGCCGGCTGAGGTAGTCGCTGGCGCGGATGGAGGGCTCGATGCGCTCGTCGCCGAACTCGGTGACGTGGGTCGACGTGGGGAAGAAGTAGATCGTGGTCTCGGCGAACTGGTCGCAGCGGCGCACCGCCCACCGCCACAGCGCCGTCGAGGCGCCGATCTGCGTGGACTTCTCGTAGACGACCTCCTCAGCGTCGGCGATCTCGTCGCTGTAGAACGGCTCGATTTGGTACGGGAAGTCGTCGAGGCGCAACGGGCCTAGGTTGGCCTCGGGAACCAGCTGCGCGTACTCCTTGATTCCCCGGCGTTGATGCTCGGCGTCGGCGCGTCGAGACCGCGACTCTTCCCCGATCATCTCCCGGATGCTTTGGCCGCCGACGACGGCTGAGCTACCGAAGCTGCGACCGCTTGCCACCGTAGGTCCCCGGTCGAGTCATCAACCGAAGCCTACAAACCCCTCCTACGGGTTCTCCCGCTGCTCGCGCGTCGCTGCCGTCTTAGAGCGCATCGCCTCGACCTCTGCCTCCAGCGTGTCGATCTGCTGCTGCAAGCCGTTGGCCTGCTCGCGCATCACGACGAGTTTGCGCTGCAAGTGTCCGATTTCTTCCTCACGTTCCCGAAGCTGCACCCGCAGTTCGGCGGCTTCCTTGCGGGCTTCGGCCCGTTCCTGGCGCAGCGACTCGTTGACTTCGAGGGTCGTTTTGGTCGCGATGCTTTCGGCCTCGGGCTTGACTTTCACGTAGCCGATGACCGCGCCGAGGATGGCCACGGCGAGGGTG
>DASZDI010000292.1:0-2540 GCA_035942135.1 Solirubrobacterales bacterium
GGGTTCACCGGCGACTTCGCGATCACCGGCGAGCCGACCGACCTCCACATCGGGATCGAGGCGAAGGGGGTGCTGGCGCTGCGCCTGGAGGTCGCGGGCACCGCCGCCCACGGGGCGACGCCGTGGCTGGGCGAAAACGCCGTCCTCAACGCGATCGACGTTTTCCGCAGTATCGAGTCGCTACCGTTTGCCCGGCACAGCTCTGAGCTGTTCGACCGCCCCTCGATCAATCTCGGCCGGATCGTGGGCGGCGACGCTCTCAACAAGGTGCCCGACCGATGCGTGATCGACGTCGACATCCGCTACCTGCCGGACCAGGACCCGGCGGAGATCCTCGACCAGGTTCGAGGGATCCCGGGAACCTCGATGCAGCCGCTGCTCACCCGTCCCCCGGCCACGGTCGACCGCGAGTCGCCCTACGTCAAGGCGCTGCGCCAGTCGGCCACCGAGCACCACGACGGGGAGCCGATGAGCGTCGGGCGCGACGGCGCCTCCGACGCGGTCTCCTTCCTGCGGGTGGGGGTGCCGGCGGTCGAGTTCGGGCCGGTCGGGGCCGGGCACCACGGCCCGTCGGAGTGGGTCTCAGTCTCCTCGCTGGAGACCTACCGCCAGGCGCTGGAGTCGTTCCTGCGGGCGATCCCGGACCGGCTCGATGAATGAGCGCCTGGGCCCGGGCTGGGCTCCCAAGAAGCCGCCCCCGCAGGGAGACGGTGAGCCGGCGCCGAAGCCGAGACGCTATTGGTGGCGCTTTGTCCTCGCCTCGCTTTTGATCGTCACGGTCTCCGCCGGAACCACGGCCACCGCCGCGCTCCTCTACATCGACGACATCGCCAAGCACATCGGGGTCGAGAACGACCGGCTGCAGAAGAAACTGAACAAGTTCCTCGCCGACGCCGAGAACGGCGGCGCCCAGAACTTCCTCCTCCTCGGGTCCGACAAACGCGCGGGTGCCGAATTCGTCGAAGACAAGGGTCGCTCCGACACCGCGATGCTGGTCCGCCTCGACCCCGACAAGGACCTGATCTCGATGATGTCGATCCCGCGCGACCTCAAGGTCGAAATCCCCGGCTACGGCACCGGCAAGTTCAACGAAGCGTATTCCTACGGCGGCACCAAGCTGACCCTGCGGGTGGTGCAGGACCTGACCGGGCTGCCGATCCACCACGTCATCAACGTCGACTTCCTCGGCTTCGCGCAGGGGGTCTACGCGATCGGCTGCGTCTACACCGACGTCGACCGCCGCTACTACCACTCCAACGAAGGCGTGCCGCCCGAAGAACAGTACGCCGAGATCAACGTCCAGCCGGGCTACCAGCTGATGTGCGGCAAGCAGGCGCTCGACTACGTGCGCTACCGCCACACCGACACCGACATCGTCCGCTCGGCCCGCCAGCAGGACTTCCTCAGCGCGATCCGCCACCGCATCAACGTCAAGGACATCGTCTTCGACCAGGCGGAGGAGTTGGTCAGCGCCTTCACCGAATACACGACCTCCGACATCAGCGACGGCCCGACCCTGCTGGAAGTGCTGAAACTGGTGGCGGCCTCCCGCAACTCGACCATGAACGAGGTCGACTTCCCGGCGTAACTGAGCCCCATCTACGTCTACGCCTCCAAATCGGCAGTCGAAGGCGCCGTCGAGGAATTCCTCGGCAAAACCGGCAGCGGCGCCGCCGCGGCCGCCGCGGCGAGGAAGAAGGCCAAGGGCGGGGACAGGAAGAAGCCGAAAGCGGGCCGCAAGAGCGGCGGGAAGACGAAGCGGCAGAAGCCGAAGGTCGAGATCTCCAAGTCCGGCGGCGACGGCCTGGTCCCGGCCCGCGAAGCCGGCGAATCGGAGGCGAAGATCGCCTCCCGCCGCGCCCGCGGCCACTTCCCGATCTACTACCCGACGCGACTGCCCGAAGGCGCCTACTTCGTCGAAACCGATCCCTACCAGAAGGTCGTCGACCCCTACGTCTACAACCTCAAGGACGAGGAGGGGGACCGTCACCTCGCCTACCGGATGGTCCTGGTCGCGGAAATGTCGGACGGCACCCATTACTTCGGCGTCCAGGGCATCCGCGGCTGGCCCGACCCGCCGATCCTCGAGGACCCGAGCCTGACCAAGACCGTCGGCGGCCGCGAGTACGACATCTTCCTCGACGGCGAGAATGTGAAGATGGTGGCCTGGCGCCGGGGTGAGAACTCCTATTGGATCTCGAACGACCTGGTGCGCACCTTGACCAACGACCAGATGATCGGCATGGCGCGGTCGGCCGATGTCTTTATTCCGAAGAAGAAGCCGAAGCGCGGAAGGAGCAGGGGATGAGTGAGCAGAAGGAGACCGTAGGGGTCATCGGAGTCGGTTGGGTCGGGCTGGTCACCGCGGCCTGCTTCGCCGAGCTCGGTCATCCCATAATCGCGCGCGACATCGTCCAGGAGAAGGTCGATTCCCTCTCCCGGGGCGAAGTGGCGATTCACGAGCCCGGCTTGGAGGACCTCCTGCGCCGCAACGCCGAGCGGATCACCTTCACCACCGACATGGACGAGCTGCTGGAGGG
>DASZDI010000293.1:0-3886 GCA_035942135.1 Solirubrobacterales bacterium
CGGTGACGTTGGTGACGCGGCCGTTGGTGGGGGCGTTGCTGGGGCTGGCGCTTGTGATCGTGGGGTGCGTCTATGCGTATCGGTGGGTGGAGCAGAAACGGCACGAAGTTGGCGCAAAGAAATGACTTTGCGCAGACAATAGGTTGCGTCTGAACCGCTAGTCTGGCAGCATGCAGACGATGAGAGAGAGCTGGACCGACGAGCGGCTGGACGAATTCGGGAAGCGGATGGACGAACGCTTCGACCGTGTCGACGAGCGCTTCCAGGAGGTCGACGCGAAGTTCGAACAGGTGAACAAGCGATTGGATCGGCTCGCCGATGGACTCGAATCAATCCAGCGTGCATTGGTCTTTGGCTCCATCGCCATGTCCTCGGCCTTCATTGCCGGCTTCGGCGCTCTTGCGACTCAGGTCTAGTCTTCGGCATTAACTCGAGGCACGCCAGCGTCAGGGCGATCGGGACGGTGGCGGGGAGTTGGTCGACGGCGAAGAAGAGCAGGTCGAAGCTGAGGCAGATGGCGGCTGCCAGGGCGGCGGCTCGGAGCTGCAGGCGGCGGTCGGAGGCGAGGAGGGCGCCGAGGGTGGCGGCGATGAAGAGGTCGCCGAAGCCCATCACGGCCGAGCCGAAGGAGGCGAACTGGAGGCGGGGGAGGTCGGCGAGCGGGGCGGCGGCGTTGAGGACGGCGTTGGGGCCCTGGAGGAGGTTGGAGGCGACCAGCCAGGCGTCGATCACCGCCATCAGGTAGATCCCCAGCTTCAGCCGGCGCGGCGGGACGACGCAGGCGACCAGCCAGCCGAGGCTGACGCAGGCGAGGGCGGAGAGGGCCAGGGCCGCCGTCTCGCCGGCGAGGGCTCCCTGAGAGGCCCAGGCGATCGCGAAGAGGGGGAGGACGGCGACGGCGAAGACGGGGCGGGCGCCGCGGATGAGCCGGGCGAGGGCGACGGCGGCGAGGGGAGGCACGGCGACCAGGGCCAGGTAGGTGAGGAAGCGGGCGCTGGTCGACTCCAGGGCGATCGCGGAGACGACCACGACGATCGAGAGGGGCAGCACCAGGGCCCACCAGCGGCTCTGCAGACGATTGAGCAGGGGCGCCAGGGGCGCGCGAGGGGCGGCGACGAGGACGGCCTGGACGAGGCTGAGGACCGCGATCGAGAGCCAGAAGGGGAGCAACCGCTAAAGCGACCCGGCGGCGGCCGCGGCGGGGCGCTCGCTCTCCTCGCGGGGCGCCGGCGAGGATTCTCCCCGCGGCTCCAGCCGCCCCGCCGCCGCGACCGTCCACAGCATCGCCAGCCAGTTGGTGACGGCGACGGCGATGTGCAGCCAGACGATGCCCGCGGGCAGCTCCAGCGCCCACTGGACGCCCCCGATCGCTCCCTGCAGGGCGAGGAGGCCGATCACGACGGTGAGCGGCTTGACCGCGCGTTTGTCGCCGCCGGGGCGGCGGAGCAGGAGCCAGACGGCGATCGCGGCGAGGCCGTAGATCGCGGCGATCGCGGCGTGGCGCTGGACCACCCACTCGAGCGTCCCCGCGCCCTCGAAGGTGAAGCGCTGTACGAGCTCGCCTTCGTGGTCTCCCGCATGGGGGCCCGAGGCGGTGGCGATCGTCCCCGCCAGGATCGTCAGCTGCCCGAGCGGGATCAGCGCCCGCACCGCCCAGACGCCGAGCCGGTCCCGGGAGCGACGGCGTTCGTGCGGTTCGTAGCGGGAGCACCAGGCAAGCGCGAAGGCCGCGTCGAGCAGGATCATCGAGAGGATGAAGTGGCACATCACCAGCTCGGGGGCGAGGTGGTGCTTGACGACGAGGGCGCCGAGGATCGCCTGGCCGAGCACCCCGAGCGGCAGCAGCGCTCCGAAGAGGGCGAGGTGCCACCGGTAGGGGCGCCGGAAGAAGGCGAGGAAGCAGGCCGCGATCACGGCGAAGCCGACGAAGCCGGTCAGGAGCCGGTTCCCGTACTCGATCACCGCGTGGTACTCGAGCGGCGGCGTCGTGCCGCCGTAGCATTTGGGCCAGTCCGGGCAGCCCAGGCCCGAGCCGGTGAGGCGCACGGCGGCGCCGGTGAGGACGATCAGCGCGAGCGCCGCGAGGGCGACCGCCGTCACCTGGGCGTAGCGAGGGGGGGAGATCTCGAGGCGGCTTTTCAAGCGGTCCCGCATCTACCCACCATGATCGCAGCGGCCGCCCGGCCGCCCCGACTCAGCCTTTGGAGTTGGAGCCGCCGCTGGGGTTCTCGAGCAGGTACCGGACCAGGTCTTCGAGTTCTTTCGGAGAGAGGGTCTGCTCGTAGTCCTGGGGCATCACGTTCGGCGGGTAGCCTTTCGCGATTTCCGCGTTCGGGTCCACGATCATTTTCCTGACCGCGGCCGCGATCTCGACGGGAATCTCTTCGTCGAGGTTCGGGCCGGTCACGACGCCCTGTTCGGCCGCCGCGAAGGTGTGGCAGCCGCCGCAGCCGTTGTTGACGAAGACCTGGGCGCCGGGGCCGCCCTCCACCTTCGGCGGGGCGGCGCCGGGGACGCCGGCCCATTCGCCGACGTAGGCAGCGACGTCGTCGAGATCCTGGCCGGTGACGATGTTGGCCGGCATCGAGACGCGCGGATTGCCGTTGACCTCGCGGGGGTACTCGGTCTGCGCCTTGACGACCCCCTCGATCGTGTCCGAGTCGTTCCCGACCGCGCGGGCGGCCGCGAAGGCGTGGTCGAGGTTGGGGCCGATGGCGCCGGTGGCGCCGGCCTCCGCCAGCGCGTGGCATTCGCTGCACTTCTGGATGAAGAGCGTTCGTCCGCGCTGCGGATCGGCGCTCGTCGTGCCGCAGCCCGAGCTGACCACTGCGAGGGCCAGCAGGGCCGTGAGGGCGAGGAGCGGGGTGAGGAGTTTCGGCAGGCGTGGCATGAGGCGTGAGGCGAGCGGGAGTCTATATGTCGGCGCCGCCGCTAAGCGTTACGTTGGCCCTAAGATTGGACCAGCTTTTGAGCTGATCCGCACTAACTTCGAGAACGCAGCAACGGGAGGCCGTAGATGCAGGTGAAGGACGGGATGTCGGAGATATCGCTGACGGTGGGTCCGTCTCACACGCTGCGCGAGGCCGCCGCGAAGATGGTCGAGAAAGGGACCGGCGCGGCGCTGGTGCTCGACGCCGAGATGCCGACTCCCTCGATCGTCACCGAGCGCGACCTCCTGATCTCGGTCGCCCAGGGCCAGGACCCCGACGTCGAGTGCGTCGCCGACCACATGAGCGAGGGAGTCCTCACCGCCGCCCCCGACTGGAGCCTCGAGCGAGCCGCGGCCGAGATGTCGCGCCGGGGCATCCGCCACCTCGTCGTCTTCGACCACGCGGACCCCGTCGGCATCCTCTCGATGCGCGACATCGTCAGGTGCTGGACGAGTGACGGCGCGACGTCCGAAATGACCCTGCCGGGTTGAAGGGATTGCGCTAGGAGCGCGGGGGGCCGCTGATCGTTTCTACCGGCAGCGCGGCGCCGCGGGTCTCCTGGCGGCGCGGCAGGCGGTAGTAGTCGCGGACCGAGCCGCGGACGATGCTGCGGAAGGCGGCGAGGAGGACGATCGCGCCGAGGATGCCCCAGATTTTCGGCGAGAAGATGAAGCCGGCCGCGAAGGTCCCGCAGACCACGCCGAGGGCGCCGATGGCGAAGAAGATCGGTGCCCAGGAGGGGCTCGGCGCGTAGACCATCTCGCCCGGCTCGGAGACTTGTCGGTGCTCGGCCACGTTCTTCCTACTGGGCGATGTAGAGGAAGGCGGCGACGAAGGTGAGGGCGAAGACGCCGGCGGCGATGCCTCCGGCGACCAGGCCGGCGCGCATGTTACGGCGGGCGGTCTCGCGGTCCATGGCGGGATTTCTATCAGGAGAGGGGGAGGGAGGGGTTGCC
>DASZDI010000294.1:0-1565 GCA_035942135.1 Solirubrobacterales bacterium
GGTCTACTCGGGCGCGATCGGCTGGTTCGGGCTCGGCGGGGCCGCCGACCTCTCGGTGGCGATCCGGACCCTGGTCCTCTCCGCGGGCAGGGGGACGATCGGCGCCGGCGGCGCGATCGTCCTGGAATCGGACCCCGAGCGGGAGTACGAGGAGATGCTGCTGAAGGCCCGCGCGGCGCTGCGGGCGGTCGACGCCGAGGCCGACTCCGCGTCTATATCCTTGGCTCTCCAGAGCGCAGCCGCAGAAGCAGCCGCGATGCCGCGCTAGCCCGCCTTCCCACTACTCGAAGCAGGAGACATGGCCGTAGACACCGCCGCCTACCGCGAAATGACCGACGAGCAGCAGGCGATCATCGAAATGGTCCGCCAGTTCGCCGACGAGCAGATCATCCCCAACGCCGAGCACTACGACCACGAGGACTCCTTCCCGGAGCCGATCGTCGAGCAGATGAAAGAACTCGGCCTCTTCGGGGTCACCATCCCCGAGGAGTACGGCGGCATGGGCCTCGACCTGACCACCTACGCGATGATCGTCGAAGAGCTCTCGCGCGGCTGGATCTCGATCTCCGGCGTCGTCAACACCCACTTCATCGGCTCCTACCTGCTGATGAAGTTCGGCACCGACGAGCAGAAGGAGTACTTCCTGCCGAAGATGGCGACCGGGGAGATCCGCGCCGCCTTCTCGCTCTCCGAGCCCGAGGTCGGCTCCGACGTCCAGGGCATCAAGGCCACCGCCAAGAAGGGCGAGGACGGCAACTGGGAGCTGAACGGGCAGAAGATGTGGGTCACCAACGGCCTCGGCTCCAGCGTCGTCTTCGTGCTGATGAAGGACGACCCGAAGGCCGAACCGGCCTACAAGGGGATGACCTGCTTCATCACCGAGAAGAAGCCCTGGGAGGAAACCCAGGAGGGCGACTTCGCCGGGATCACGGTGCCGCCGAAGATCAAGAAGATGGGCTACAAGGGCGTCGAGTCGACCGAGCTCGTCTACGACGGCTACAAGTGCCCGCCCGAGCGCATCCTCGGCGGCGAGGAGGCCGGTGTCGGCCAGGGCTTCGTGCAGATGATGGACGCGCTCGAGGTCGGCCGCGTCAACGTCGCCGCCCGCGGCGTCGGCATCGCCCAGCGCGCCCTGGAGCTGGCCCTCCGCTACAGCCAGGAGCGCAAGACCTTCGGCAAGCCGATCTCAGCCCACCAGGCGATCCAGTTCAAGCTCGCCGACATGGCGACCCAGATCGAGGCCGCCCGCCTCGTCACCCGCAAAGCGGCGCGGATGAAGGACGCCGGCGAGCGATCGGACCTCGAGGCCGGCATGGCCAAGCTCCTGGCCTCGGAGACCGGCAAGTACTGCGTCGAGGAATGCTTCCGCATCCACGGCGGCTACGGCTACTCCAAGGAGTACGAGATCGAGCGTCTCTACCGCGACGCCCCGCTGCTACTCATTGGCGAGGGGACTTCCGAGATTCAGCGGATGGTCATTGGGAAGAAGTTGCTGCAGCGGCACAAGATTTAGGCGGTAGCAAAGGGGGTCGGGGGTCCCTCTCCGGACACATCTTGCCTATGGC
>DASZDI010000295.1:0-6068 GCA_035942135.1 Solirubrobacterales bacterium
CGCATACCCCCCGACAGCCAGAACAAGGTGGATTACGCGGAAGCGCTCGGAAAAGAGCCGATCGTGCTCTTGTTTGCGACCCCCGAGTTCTGCCAGAGTCGGGTCTGCGGCCCCGTCGTCGACGTGGCGGAGCAGGCAAAACAGGAATACGGAGACAAGGCGGCCTTCATCCACATGGAGATCTACAACGACAACGACCCCGCCCAAGGAGTGCGGCCGCAGGTGCGGGCCTTCCACCTGCCGAGCGAGCCGTACCTCTTCGCGATCGACCGCGATGGCATAGTCCGGGACGCAATCGAGGGAGGCTTCGGGCTCAAGCTGATGCGCGAAGCCGTCGAGAAGGCAATCGCACGATGAACGACAAAGCCGCCACCGAGGAAGAGCTCCTCCAGTCCTTCGCCGAGGAGGCCCGGCGCCGCTGCGACGTCATCTCCGCCGGCCTCGCCACCGGCTCCAACGACTTCGAGACGATGCGCGCCGAAGCCCACGCCCTCAAGGGCACCGCAAGCGTCGTCGGCCTCCGCCGCCTCGCCGAGCTGGCGGGCCTGATGGAGTCAGACCTCGCCGAAGCCAAGAAGACCGGCCAGATCCGCGGCGGCCGCGACCACCAGATCGCCGACGCCGCCAAGGCCCTCGCCGAGGGCGCCGTCGCCGCTGCCAAAGGCGAAGAAGAGCCCCCGGACGTGGGCCGCTCCCTGGCCCAGCTCTTCAGCGCCTGAAGCGCTCATCCCGCGCTACGCTCAGCCCGAACGCACTTCTTCCCGCATACCGGGAACAACTACGTTCAGATGGGGCAGTAGCTCAGTTGGTTAGAGCAGCGGACTCATAATCCGTCGGTCGCTGGTTCGAGTCCAGCCTGCCCCATGGCGCATAGGAGGCGGGCTTCGGAGCGATCAGGTCACTTCTTCGCAGAGCCTGAGGCGCCCTTGTCTTCGCTGCTGTCGGGTGAGGTGCGCAGCGCCTTCCCCCCGACATCGCGGAAGCGGTCGAGGGCGACGAGGGTTTTGGTCTCGATCACTCCCTCCAGGTGCCGAATCTCCATCACGGTCTCCTGGAGCTTGGCGGGATTCTCCACCCGCAGGCGGACCAAGGCGTCCTCGTCGCCGGCAAGGGTCGCCGCCTCCCTGACCCCCGGCCTCGAGACCACCTCTTCCAAGAGGGATTCCAGAGGTGCGCCGATGGTGATCTTGAGGAGAACGTACGCTTCGAGCCGCCTGCCGACCTTCCAGTGATCGACGACCGCCGTGTACCTGTCGATCACGCCCATCTCCTCGAGAGCGGCCATGCGGCGCCGGACCATGGCGGGGGTGACGTCGAGCGCCTTAGCGAGCGCCGTGGTGCTCTCGCGGGCGTCGGCTTCGAGCAGGGCGAGGAGCTTCTGGTCCTTGGGGCTGAGTTCGATCAGTTCGCTGGTCATGCCGGGAGATTACTAGCGCCCTCTACGAGGAACGTTTTGCGCCATTTTGGCTCAGATATAGCTCTGATGTTGTGCATCCAGGGGCCGGAAGCTACACTGGCCCTGGCTGCAAGGACAACCGAGGAGGGAACTGTGCTGCGGATTTCGACGGACTCCATTGCTAATAGCGATATCGCTAGGAGCAGTACCGGGTTCGACCGCGGCCATTCGATCCGCGTCACCTGACCTTTGTCATGCCCGTTCTCGGCCGCGATTCTGCGTGCCCGTACCAAGAGCAGGACGGTTTCTGCGACGCCGTCACAGGAGTGCGGTGCTCGCAGGTCTCCGCCTGCCCCAACTTCCCTCCCGCGGGTGGGTCGGGAGAATGGAATACCGGCCTACGCCCGGCATCGCCCCGTCGCCCGAGCCCGCCCGCAGACGATTCTCCCCGCCCCGTCTACCCCGACCTCGCTCGCAAGGAAGCAGAGGCGAATGCGGCTGAAAAATCGCATGTCGCAGAGCGAGAGCGGCTGTTCAACGTCCTGCTGCGGGTCGTGATCGTCCTCCTCGTGGTCCTGGCGGCCTACTTGATGGCCTTCGCCGGCGTGACCGGTTCCACTGCCCCGCTCGGCGGGTTGGCCACCCTGATGGGAGTGGCGATCAGCGTCACCCTGTGGCTTCGCTCGCGCGGCGCGAGCCCGGGGGGCCCCTGGGGCGGGGGCTGACCCGCTCAGGGGTGGGATCTCTTCGACAGGTACCGCGCCACCGCCTGGGCCCTGTTCGCCACGCCCAGCGCCCGCAGGATCTTGCGGACGTGCCACTTCACGGTGCTCTCGCCGAGGAAGAGGCGGTCGGCGATCTCGGCGTTGCTGAGGCCCTCGGCAACGAGGGCGAGGATCTCGATCTGGCGGGGGGTGAGGGCCTTCGCCAGGTCGTCCTCCCTGCGGTCGGCGCGGTCCGGGAGGCCGTGGAGCTCGGCGGCGCGGCGGCCGAGGTCGCTCGCGGTCTGGTGGAGGGCTTCCGCGGCGGCGCGGACCTCGGTCACGTCCTGGGCGGTGCCGGTCATGCGCAGGGGGTTGCCGTCGGCGTCGGCGATCAGCTCGGCGCGGCTGTGGAGGCGGCGGACGCGGCCGTCGGGGCGGATGATCCGGAACTCGAAGTCGATCGGGGCGCCGGTCTCGAGGGCCTGGCGGATCTCCGCGTCGACGCGCTCGCGGTCGTCGGGGTGGGTGTAGTTGGAGACACCCAGGCGGTAGTGGCCGTCGAAGTCCTCGGGGCCGATGCCGTAGATCTCGTAGAGGCCGGCGGAGCAGGTCACGTGGTCGTTGGGGATGTCCCACTCCCAGCTGCCGAGGCGGGCGACGCGCTCGGCCTCCGCCAGCCGCGCCCGGCTGCGCTCGGCCTCGTCTTCGATGCCCCTGCGCTCGGTGATGTCGGTGACGAGCACGAAGTACCCGCGCACTTCCCCGTCGACCTTGTCGGGGATGAAGGAGGCCTGCGTGTGCCGGACCTCGCCCGAGGGCGTGACGATCTCCGGGTGGAACAGCTGACGCTCCCCCGCGAGGGCGCCTTCGATGAAGGGCCTGCTCTTCTCGAAGAGCTCCTCCCCGATCACCTCGCGCAGGTGCATCCCCCGCACTTCCCGCGGGGTCTTGCCGAAGAAGTCGACGTAGACGTCGTTGGCCATCCGGTTGCGCAGGTCCCGGTCCCAGTAGCCGACCATGGCGGGGAGCGCGTTCAGCATCGCCTGGATGCCCTCCGGGGAGTCCGAGGGCTGTCGGTGGAAATGGTGCGCTTTCGAAGCCAAGTCTTTCTCCTGAACCCGCCCCAGGGAGGGGCCAAACCACTCTAATGAAGGGCCCGCACCGCTCTATCGTTTTTGGCGCTCGTCGAGGCGAAGACACGGCGCTCCGGCCCCTTTCGGCGCCCGTAGAGCCTGGGCGAGCACTTCACCCGGGGCTGGGGGCAGCAGTGGTCGGTCGCGGGTCCCCGCCCTGCGGCCGGCCGCCCCGCCTCTGCGCGCTTCAGGCCACGGTCAGGTGGATGAGCGCCCCGACCGCGCCGCTGACAGCCACCACGTAGAGCACCGTCAGTTTCCCGTGCCAGCGGTTGAGGGCAAGGAAGGCGCCGACGGCGATCAGGGCCGTGTAGACGTCGACCACGCCGGCGTCGACGATTTCGACGGTGACGGCGGCGATCAGCCCGACGACGCCCGCGGCGACGCCCAGCAGGAACTGGTGAAGCCGTTCGTGCTCGGAGATCGCGACCAGTTGGCGGTGGAGGTAGATCGGGAAGAGGAAGGCGGGGATGAAGATGCCGAGGGTGATGACCAGGGCGCCGACCATGCCCCCCGCGAGGTAGCCGACGAAGGTGGCGAAGATGATCGTCGGCGCGGGGAGGACGCCGCCGATCGCGAGCCCGTCGAGGAACTGGCTCTCGGTCAGCCAGTGCCGGCTCTCGAGGGCTCCGTCGTGGAGGAAGGGCACGACCGTGTAGGCGCCGCCGAAGGTGAGCAGGCCCGCCTTCAGCCCTTCGAGGAAGATCTCCCCGGTGAGGCTGACGGTGATCGCGCCGGCCGCGATCCAGAGCACCGCGGGCAGGCCCAGCGAGAAGGACGGCGCCCCGCCGAGCCAGCGGCGGGCACCCCGCCAGACCTCGTAGGCGATGCCGCCGCCGAGCAGGACCAGGACGAAGCTCGCGTCGGCCCACAGCATCAGGACGAACCCGGCGATCGCGATCAGCGCCAAGGGGACGTCGCTGATGAACGATTTCCCCAGCCGCACCAGCGCCCGCGCCACCAGCGCCCCGACCGCGGCGCTCAGCCCGTAGAAGAGCGCCTCGAGGTTCTCGGCGATGTCGGCCTCCACGTAGAGCACCGAGAGCCCGAGCATCAGCAGGAACCCGGGCAGCATGAACCCCAGCCCCGCCGCGAAGCCGCCGAGCTTGCCGCCGCGCACCCGCCCGAAGTAGACGCAGAGCTCGTGCGCCTCGGGCCCCGGCAGCACCTGGTAGACGGCGAGCAGGCGCTTGAAGCTCTCCTCGTCGACCCACTTCTCCTCGTCGACGCACTCGCGCTTGATCATCGCGATCTGCGCCGCGGGACCTCCCCAGGCGAGGCAACCGAACTTGAGGAAGCGAACAAATAGGGCGGCCGGGGATTCCAGGGCTGTTTGTCTATCGCAAGTAGGGGTAATTCGGCAGTAACCCCGATGTCGCGCCGTCTTACAGGGTCGCGCCGATCTCGGGAGAAGTGACCGCGTCGTGGCAAGGCTGACGGGCCTGCGTCCGGCCACCGGTTGATCAAGCACGGCAGCACGCCGGCGAGCGCCCCTGCGTGGGCGCGGGACAAGCAAACAGACGAATTTGGAGGACGAGATGGCTGACGGAAGCGTTACGTCCAGCCCGCCCGGCACGGGCGGCGGTGGAGGGTCGTCCAGCGTGCAGGACACGGCGCAGGAGATGACCGGCAAAGCGCAGGAGAAAGCCCAGGAAGTCGCCGGGGAAGCGCAGGAGAAAGCGCGCGACGCGGCGAGCAAAGCGCAGGAATCGATGCGGCAGCAGGTCGACAGCCGCACGACCCAGGCCGGCGAGCAGGTGAGCGGCACCGCTCAGGACCTGCGCAGCGTCGGCGAGGAGCTGCGCAAACAGGGCAAGGACACGCCCGCGAAACTGGCCGACCGGGCCGCCGAGCAGACCGAGAAAGTCGGCTCCTACCTCAAAGACAGCGACCCGGACAAGATGCTGCACGACGTCGAAGACTTCGGACGGCAGCGGCCCTGGGCGGTGCTGGCCGGCGGCGTCGCCCTCGGCGTGGTCGCGGCGCGCTTCCTCAAGGCGTCGAGCCGCAACCGCTACCAGCAGCGCACGGGCACGACCGCTATGGCCCAGGTGTCGCGGACGTCGAGCCCGCCGGTGCATCGCTCCGCGGTGGAGCCGGTAGCGACCCCGCCGCCGTCGACCGCGATCCCGGGCACCCCCGCCCCCGGCATCGGCGGCACGCCCGCACCCAACTCGGCTCCGGCCACGCCCTCCCCGGCACGATGAGCGCCGTCAACGGAGAGAGCAACGAGCTCCGGGGGCAATCCACCGGGGAGCTGGTCAAACAGCTCTCCGAGCAGACCACGACGCTCGTCCGCAAGGAGATCGAGCTGGCCAAAGCCGAGCTGAGCGAAAAGGGCAAGGTCGCCGGTCAGGGCGCCGGCATGTTCGGCGGCGCCGCGATCGTCGGTCTGCTGGCCCTGGGCACGCTGACCGCGTTCATCCTCTCCCTGCTGAACGAGGCGATGGAGTTCTGGGTTGCCGCCCTCATCGTCACGCTCGTCTACGGAGCGATCGCCGCCGTCCTGGCGATAAGGGGGAGGGACCGAGTGAAAGAGGGGTTGCCGGCAGCCCCGGAGCAGACCGTCGAAACCGTGAAGGAGGACGTGCAATGGGCCAAGAGCCAAGCCAAATCCGCCAGGAGATAGAGGAGACGCGAGCAGAAATGGGTGACACCGTCGACTCTCTCGCCTACAAGACCGATGTGAAAACCCGCGTCAAAGAGTCGATCGCCGACAAGCGCGAGCGCCTGATCTCGCAGGTCCAGGGCACCACCCACAAAGGCGGGGAAGCTACGCCCGACGGCCACCAGGTGAAAGAAGGCGCGCAGCAGGCCGTCGGCGTCGCCCAGGAA
>DASZDI010000296.1:0-3586 GCA_035942135.1 Solirubrobacterales bacterium
ATGTACAAAGGACGAACGCCGGGCTAGCAGCAGTGCTCGCCGGGTAGGGATTGGGCATGGGGCGCCTTGACGAAGTCGATCTGAGCCTTCGCCTCGACCGCGAGGAGGAAGAGCGTGAGCTGAAGGCGGCCGGGCACCGGCTGGCGCAGCTGCGGCTGACGCTGGGCGGGCTGATCGGCGACTGCAAGCTGGGGCCGGGGCTGTGCGTCGTCTTCGAGGGCTGGGACGCCTCCGGCAAGGGCGGCGCGATCAAGCGGCTGGTGGCGCCGCTGGACCCGCGCCACGTCCGCGTCTCCCAGTTCGCCGCCCCCACCCCCGACGAGAAGCGCCACCACTTCCTCGGCCGCTTCTGGCCGGCGCTGCCGGGCTGGGGAGGGATGACCGTCTTCGACCGGTCCTGGTACGGCCGCGTGCTGGTCGAGCGGGTCGAGGGGTTCGCGAGCGAAGAGCAGTGGCGGCGCGGCTACGAGGAGATCGACGCCTTCGAGCAGACCCTCGCCAACGAGGGCATGATCATCGTCAAGTTCTGGCTGCACACCTCGCCGGAGGAGCAGCTGAAGCGCTTCGAAGCCCGCGCCGGCGACCCGTTGAAATCGTGGAAGCTGACCGACGAGGACTGGCGCAACCGCGAGAAGCGGCCGCAGTACGAGGCGGCGGTCGAGGAGATGCTGGAGCGGACCGACCGACCGGACGCCCGCTGGCACGTCGTCTCCGCCGAGTCGAAGCGCTACGCGCGGGTCGCGGTGCTGCGGATCGCGATCGAGGAAATCGAGGCGGGGATGCGGCGCTGGGGGCAGGATCCCCCGCCACCCGTCGATTCCGCCTAGAATACTCACTCTTTTACTGTCTAATCACGGGGAGTACCGATTGAAGCCGCTACGCGTCGTCGTGCTGCTCGCCGTCCTGGCCGCCTTGGCCACCGCCTTTGCCGCTTGCGGCGACGACGGGGAGGACACCGCTGCCGCCGGCGCCGGCGGGCTCGAGGGGATGGCCGAACGAGCCCACTTCGAGGGGATCGAGAGCGGCGAAGTCGAACTCGCGCTGGAGATCGACGACCACGTCGAAGAGGAAGAAATCAACATGCGCATCCTCGGGATCTTCCTCACCGACGAAGAGGAAGAGCTGCCGCAGATCGACATGGCCGTCGAAGCCCACGGTCCCCTGAACGGCGAGCAGGTCGACTTCAACGCCGGCCTCGCCGTGCTCCCCGACCGCGCCGTCCTCAACTACGACGAAGACACCTTCGAACCCGACCCCGCCGAATTCGAGCAGCTGCAGGCGAGCTTCGAAGAGACCAAGGGCGACGGGAGCGAGGGCGACTACACGGCCTGTCAGCAGGCCGCCGAGGGGATCGACCTCAACCAGCTCGTGACCGACCTCTCCAACGAAGGCAAGGCGGAAACGCTCGACGGGGTCCCGGTGACGAGGCTGAGCGGCAACCTCGACGTCCCCGCCGCCTTCGTTCTGCTGGCGACGCTGACCGAAGACGAAGCCTGCGGCGCCCAGCTGGAGGCGCTGGGCTCGTGGACGGTCGCCGAGCTGAAGTCCTTCGAGAAGGGCCTGCAGGGAAGGCTCAGCGAAAAACGGGTGGAAATCGACCTCGACAAGAGCGACCGCCTCCGTCGCCTCGCCGTCGACCTGATGCTGGTCGGGGGCAAGGGCGGCAAGAAGGAAAAAGTCGAGGTCGACCTCGACCTGCGGCTGGCGCGGGTGAACGAAATCGAGGAACTGCCCAGTCCCTCTCCGGCGAAATCGATGCAGGAGCTGAGCAGGAAGCTCGGCTTCAACCCGCTGGCGAAGATCGAATCGGGTGACGGCGAGGGCCTCCTCGGCCTCTTGGAAGGCAGCAGCGGCGACTCCCCCTAGAATCCCGCTCGGTCCTGTTCTCCGATTACGAGGAGCCCCATCTCTTGAGCCGTATCCGATTTTTCGCCCTGTTCGCGATCCTGGCCGCGCTGGCGACCACCTTTGCCGCCTGCGGCGGCGATGACGACGACGGCGGCAGCAGCGGCGAAGACCCGCAGAAGGTGATCGAAACCGCCAGCCTCGAAGGCGTGAAAAGCGGCGAGCTCGAGATGTCGCTGCACGTCGTCTCCACGGGCGACGAGGGCGGCGAAGTCGACGTGAGCCTCTCAGGGCCGTTCGAAGAAGGCGCCAAAGGCGAACTGCCGCAGCTCGAACTGGCGGCGAAAGTCGACGGCTCCGCCGAGGGCGAAGAGATCAAGTTCGACGGCGGCCTGACGCTCCTCACCGACCGCGCCTTCATCGACTACGAAGGGACCCCCTACGAAGTCGACCCGACCACCTTCGGGTTCCTCAAGTCGGGCTTCGAACAGTCTCAGCAGCAGGGCGGCGAAGAAGACGTCACCGCCTGCAAGAAAGCGGCGGAAGGGATCAAGTTCAGCCAGTTCGCCGACAACCTCAAGAACGAAGGCGAGGCCGACGTCGACGGCACCTCGACGACGAAGGTCAGCGGCGACCTCAGCGTCTCCGGCGGGCTCGACGCGCTGATCCAGCTGACCGAAGACCCCGCCTGCAGCTCGCAGCTGGAAGCGGCCGGCCCGCTGCCGCTGAGCGAACTGGAAGAAGCCAAGGGCGAACTCGCCAAGGCGATCAAGAAGGCGCACGTCGACCTCTACGTCGGCGAGGACGACATCGTCCGCAAGATGGCGATGGAAATGACGATCGCTCCGCCCGACGCGGCAGGCGAAAAGGTCGAGCTGCACCTGGAAGTCGCGGTGTCCGGGGTCAACGAGGAACAGAGCTTCTCCTCGCCCGAGAACGCGAAACCGCTGGAAGCCCTCTTCAACGAGATCGGCGTCAACCCGCTCGAACTGCTGGAAGCGGGCAGCGGCGAAGGTCTCGGCGGGCTGCTGGAAGGCGTCACCGGCGGGTCGTCGGGCGGCGGCTCCTCCTCCGGGGGCGGCGGCCAGGACGCGTACCTCGACTGCCTGGAGAAGGCACAGACGCCGGCCGACCTGCAGAAATGCGCGAGCCTGCGCAAGTAGCCGTCGGTCTCCATTGACACCGTGAGCTCGAGCGCACCCAAGCTGAGCCCGTCCTTCTTCAGGACGGCTCACGGCTGGCCGTATCTGCTGACGCCGCTGATCCCGATCGCGGTCGTGCTCGAGCTCACCCATGCCTCGGCGACGGTGATCTTCGCCGCCGCGGCGGCGGGGATCATCCCGACGGCGGCGCTGATGGGGCGCGCCACCGAGGAGCTCGCCGCCCGCTCGGGTCCGGGGATCGGCGGCTTCCTCAACGTCACCTTCGGCAACGCGCCGGAGCTGATCATCGCCATGTTCGCCCTCGGCCAAGGGCTGCAGGAGGTCGTCAAGGCCTCGATCGTCGGCTCGATCCTCGGCAACATCCTCCTCGTCCTCGGCGCCTCGATGCTGGTGGGGGGGATCGGGCGCGACAAACAGACCTTCAACCGGACCAGCGCCGGGATCCAGACGACGATGCTGATGCTGGCCGCCGGCGCCCTGCTGATGCCGGCGATCTTCGAGCTGGGCGAGGGCCAGGGGCTGCCGGGCCCGGGGGCGGAGTCGATCGACTACGACAGCACGGTCGAGCACCTCTCGCT
>DASZDI010000297.1:0-4051 GCA_035942135.1 Solirubrobacterales bacterium
ACGATCCTCGAACCGACCTCGGGCAACACCGGCATCGCCCTGGCGATGATCTGCCGCCGCAAGGGCTACCCGCTGAAGGTGGTGATGCCCGACAACGTCACCGAGGAGCGGACCCAGCTGCTGCGCATGTACGGGGCGGAGATCGTCTACTCGGAGGGCGCGAAGGGCTCCAACGGCGCTGTCGAGGTGGCGCTGGAGATGGCCGAAGAGCCCGGCTACCACATGCCCTACCAGTACGGCAACGAGGCCAACCCCGGCGCTCACTACAACGGCACCGCGGTCGAGATCCTCGACGAGCTCGAGGAGGTGGCCGCCTTCGTCGGCGGCCTCGGCACCGGCGGCACCCTGATGGGCAACGGCCGCCGGCTCAAGGAGGCCAACCCGGAGACCAAGATCGTCGCCGCCGAGCCGATGCAGGGGGAGCTCGTCCAGGGGCTCCGCTCCCTCGACGACGGCTTCATCCCGCCGATCATCGACCTCTCGATTCTCGACCGCAAGATCATGGTCTCCAACCGCGACGCGATCGTCTGGACCAAGAAGCTGCTCGACGAGGAGGGCGTTTTCGCCGGCGTCTCCGCCGGCGAGATCGCCGCGATCGCCGCCCGCATCGCCGGCGAGCTGGACTCCGGCAACGTCGTCTTCCTGATCCCCGACGACGGCTGGAAGTACCTCTCCTCCGGCGTCTACACGAAGCCGATCGAGGAGATCGAGAACCTCGACTCCACCGTCTGGTGGTAGCGGCGGCGGCCCTGCCCGCCGCAACTTGCTGAGCGCTCTACGGTTGAGGGGCAGATGCGCCACGCCCCCGCCTGCCTCGCTCTGATCCTCTGCGCCCTCGTCTTCGGCGCCTCCAGCGCCGCCGCGGCGCCGGCCGACCTCGACCGCTCCTTCGGCGGCGGCGACGGGATCGCCGAGGTGGCGGGGTCGGGCGGCTCGCTGCCCGGCGAGGCGGGAGGGCGGATGGCGATCGGGCCGAACGACGAGATCTTCGTCCTCTACTCGAACTATGCCCCCTGCGATCCGCCCTTCGGCTGCGCGGTGGGGTTGACCGTCGCCCGCTATACCGCCGACGGCCTGCCCGACCCCGCCTTTGCGCCCGGCCCGCAGCTGGCGGTCACGCAGAGCCCGCTCGAAGACGAATTCGACCTCGCCGTCGGCCCTGACGGGAAGCCGGTGATCGCCGCCTACGGCGGCGAGGAGGGGCTGGCGGTGGCTCGGCTCGGCCTCGACGGGCGCCTGGACCCGAGCTTCGGCGGCGACGGAGTCGTCTCGGCCTCGACGAAGCTGATCGGGTCGGTGCGCGGGGTGCCGAAGGTGGCCGTGCAACCCGACGGCAAGGTGCTCGTCGCGGTCGAGGGCGGCTTCGAAGGCGAAAACAGGAGCATCCTGGTCGCCCGCTTCACCGCCGACGGTCAGCTCGACCCCGGCTTCGGCGACGGCGGCGAAGCCCGCCCGCTGCTGAGCACGCAGACCAAGCCGGCCGGGGTCTTCGTCGGCGCGGGGGGCACGATCACGATCCCGGCGCCGCGCTGTTGCCTCGGCGGCACGCCCCTCTACGGAGCAGGGTTCAGCGTCGCCCGCCTCGGTCCCGGCGGCCAGCCCGATCCCACCTGGGCCGGCGACGGCAGCCTCTTCTTCCCGACCCCCGGCGCCGAGGGGGCCGTCGAGGCGGCGACGCCGACCCCCGACGGCGGCCTCCTCCTCTCCTACGAAGCCTCGACGCCGACCGTCTCCGTCCCCGGCACCGTGATCAAGCTGACCCCGAGCGGCGCTCTCGATACGAGCTTCGGCAACGCGGGCGCGCTGAGGCTGTTCAACCGGGTCGGCGCGATCTCCTCGTCGGACCTCGCCCTCGACGCCAGGGGCCGCCTCGTCGGCGTCGGCTGGAACAGCCGGATCGCGGTCTTCCGGCTGCGCGCCGACGGCAGCAAGGACCGCACCTTCAACGGCGGCGAACGGATCGTCGTCCCCTACGGCGGCGGAGGCACGACGGAGTACATGGTCGGCATCCAGTCGAGCGGGCGGATCGTCGCCTTGGGCGACTCCGGGCTAGGCGCCGTCAAGCGCTTCGGGCTGATCGCGCTGCGGGGCGGGACCGACCGCAGCCGCTGCTTCGGCAAGAAGGCGACGATCGTCGGCACCAGGGGCCGCGACCGGCTGGCGGGCACCCCGCGCCGGGACGTGATCGCCGCGCTCGCCGGTGCCGACGAAGTGCGCGGCCTCTCCGGCCCCGACCTGATCTGCGGCGGCAAGGGGCGGGACCGTCTCTTCGGCGGCGCCGGCAGGGACAAAGTCCGCCGTTAGCCCCGGCGCGGGAGCAGGCCGTCCGCTAGCCTCGGCTCGTGAGGATCTCGCAGGCACTGATCGACGAGATGGTCGCGCACGCGCGCGAGGACCTGCCGAACGAGTGCTGCGGGATGATCGGCGGCCGCGACGGCGAGGCGACCAGCGTCGTGCGGGTGAAGAACGCCGCCGCCAGCCCGCTGCGCTACGAGATGGACCCGCAGGGGCAGTTCGACGCGCTGAAAGCGATCGAAGGCGCGGGCGAAGAGCTGCTCGGGATCTACCACTCGCACACCCGCAGCGCCGCCTATCCCTCGCAGACCGACGTCAACCAGGCTGTCGCCTGGCCCGAACAGGTCTACGTGATCGTCTCCCTGGAGGACGAAGAGGCGCCGGACGTCAAAGCCTTCGACCTGGCCGACCTGAAGATCGCCGATGTCGAGCTCGACGTCGCATAGGCCCCCGGGCGGGGCCCACCGGCGCGGCGCCCACGGCGGCGGGGCCGGCGGCGGCGGAGACGAGGGCGGCGGCGGTGGAGGCGGCGGGGGCGGCAAGCTCGTCAAGGTCGCCTTCGCCCGCAACCAGGTCGAGGCGGAAATGCTGCAGGGGCTGCTCTCCGAGGCGGGGATCCCCAGCGTGCTGAAGCGGACGATGGGGTTCGACGCGCCCGAGTTCTTCGCCAGCGGGCCGCAGGACGTGATGGTCAACGTCGCGGCCGCCAAGCGCGCCCGCGAGGTCCTGGCCGAGACGATGATCGAGGACGAGGACGACGAGCGCACCGAGCTGGAAGAGGAACGGCGCCTCGCCCGCGGCGAAACCGGGGCGACTCCTCCGGCCAAGCTCGCCTTCTGGCTGGGGATCGCCGTCGCCGGCGCCTTCCTGCTCGTCTGGCTGCTCTACCAGGTGACCTGATCGGAGCCGGGATGGACGAGCTGGTCGAGATCGCCTTCGTCGGGGACGAGCATCAAGCCGGGATGATCCAGGCGCTGCTGGAGGAGCACGGGATCCCCAGCCTGCAGCAGCAGGTGGGGCCGAGCGGCCCGGCGCTGGGGCATGCCCTGATGAACCCCGGCGGCGGCGCGCGGCGGATCATGGTCAAGGCGGACCAGGCCGAGGAAGCGCGCGCCCTTCTGCCTACCTGACGACGGCGGGGCCGCGGACCATCTCGCGCAGGTAGTCGCGCCAGGCCTCCTCGATGTCGCGGAAGCGGGCGTCGAAGGCGTCTTCGAGCTGCACCTCCGGGCCCTGCGGGAGGAGGTGGTCGACGAGGCGCTCGCAGGCCTCCGGGCCACGCTCGTTCTCGAGCAGGTCGAAGATCGTGCCGCCGAGGATGACGGCGTCGCGGCGCGAGGGCGGGAAGGAGGGGCGGGCGCTCTCGCGCAGGCGGCGGATCGTCGCCGCGCGGTAGAGGCCGACCTGGCGGGCGAAGTACTGGGCGCCGCCTTCGACCAGCCAGGCCCAGCGCAGGTAGCGGGCGAAGCGGCGCGGGGTCCAGGAGGGGGGGAGGGCGGTGTTGTTGGTGGCGATCGTCATCTGCGCGTAGAGGCGCTCGGCGGTGCCGCGCAGGGCTTCGCAGGAGTCGTCGCCGGCGGCCCGGCGTTCCATGTGGGGGTCGTTGAGGACGTGCAGCTCGGTCGACATCGGCCAGCCAGCGAGGTAGCGGCGCCCGGCCGGGGCGGCCGACCAGCGGGCGGCGGGGAGTAAGGGGTGGGCCATCGTCAGCCAGACCGGGTTGGTGTGGACGACGACGGTCGCCTCCTCCGGCACC
>DASZDI010000298.1:0-7875 GCA_035942135.1 Solirubrobacterales bacterium
GGCGAACGCGGAGAAAAACGGGAAGGCGGAGGAGCTCGACCGGAAACTGACCGAGTTCTGCGCGGAGATGAACCGCGGCAAGGACGAGGACGCCTTCTTCGAGATGGAGTACCTGCTGACCGTCGCGCGGAAGCGAGGGTGAGCAAGGTGAGCCGGCACAGCTACGACGCGGTCGTCGTCGGCGCCCGCTGCGCCGGCTCACCGGTGGCGGCGCGGTTGGCGGAGCAGGGCCGGCGGGTCCTGCTCGTGGACCGCGAGCCGCCGCCCGCGAACACGCTCTCGACCCACGTCCTCTTCCCCAACACGCTGGCGCGGCTGCGCGAGCTGGGGGCGCTGCAGCGGATCGAAGCCGAGCATCGGCTCAACCCGGTCGAGTACGGGGTGCGAATCCTCGGCGCCGAGGCGACGGGGGCCTTCACCCCGGTCGACGGCTTCGACCGCCTCTGCGCGATCACCCGCCCGGTGCTCGACCAGGCGCTGCTCGACGTCGCGGTCGCGGCGGGGGCGGAGACCCGCTTCGGCGCCAAGGTCACCGGCCTGCTCGGCGCCGGCACCGAGGAGGACCCGGCCCGCGGCGTCGTGCTCGACGGCGGCGAGGAGATCGAGGCGCGCTGGGTGCTCGGCGCCGACGGCCGCGCCTCGACTGTCGCCGGCCTCCTCGGCCTCGAGAAGGAGCGGCCCCTGGCCGGCGAGCTGGCCTTCATGTTCGGCTACTGGCGCGGCCTGCCCGAGACCGACCGCTTCTTCATCGACGTGACCGAGGACGCATCCCTGACCTGGACGCCCTGCGAGGACGACCTCTCGCTCCTGATCCTCGGCATCCCGCCGGAGCTGACGCGGGGCGACCAGGAGCAGCGGCAGCGGCAGTTCCGCGCCAGCGTGAGCGAGTTCGACGACTGGCTCGACCCCGCCTGGCTCGACGCGGGCGAGCAGGTCGGCCCGCTCCACGTCGCCCCGGAGACGATGCTGCGCGGCTTCTTCCGCCAGGCGACCGGACCCGGCTGGGCGCTGATCGGCGACGCCTGCCACTTCAAGAACCCCTCGACGGCGCAGGGCATCTCCGACGCGATCGAGCAGTCCCTCCACGTCGCCGGCGCCCTCACCACCGACGAAGACCTCTCCGGCTACGAAGCCTGGCGCGACGACCGCGCCCGCGAGCACTACGAGTGGTCCTTCGACTTCGCCAAGTTCCCCAAGCCCGAGACCTCCGGAGTGATCTTCTCCGGCCTCGCCGCCGACCCCGAGGCCGGCCAGAACCTCCGCGACGCCCTCAGCCGCCAGTTGCGACCCCGCAGCGACGTCTTCACGAACGAGCGGCTCGGCGAGTGGTTCTCGGCCGCTCCGGCCCAGGCAAGCCAGCATTAGACGCATATGCGTCTAGACGATTAGACGTTTAATCGTCTAGACGAGTGATCGTCTTGACGCTCATGCGTCTTACTGGGCCGCTCGTCGCCCGCGAATTCGCGCCTGCGCCCAGAGGATGAAGAGCGGCAGCACCAGCTCCAGGGCCATCAGGACGAGGAACGGGGCGTCGGGACGGTCGGAGGCGATCCAGGCGGGGATGCGGGCGAGGCCGCCGAGGAAGAGGAAGAGGGCGAGGCCCCGCAGCAGCGTGGTCTCCCGCTCCGGCCGGCGGGCGGCGTGGAGGGCGAGGACGCCGAAGCCGGTCCAGAAGACCGAGTAGAAGCGCAGCTCGCTCTCGACGTTGGCGGTGGCGCCGTTGTCGCCTGCCATCCCGGCGGTTCCGGTAAGGACGGTGTAGATGCCAGCGACCACGGCGACGGCGCCGAGAGCGCCGAGGAGGACTTGGAGCGCGGTGCGCAGACGGTCGGGTGTCGCTTTGTTCCCTCCCCCTCGGGAAGAAGGCGACACTCCCTTCAAGGCGCCGCTCCCGCCGTCAGCAGCTCGACCACACCGAAGCCGGTGCGGAGGCGGCCGTAGCGCTCGACGGCGCCGAAGCCCGCTGCTTCGATGAACTTCGGCAGGCGGCCGGCGCGGTGGTCGGCGGTGCGGTCGAAGCCGTCGATCGCCTGGGCGACGAAGAAGGCGCCGCTCATCAGCGGGTCCGAGGGCCGGCCCCAGTCGGCGACGTGCAGCCGCCCGCCCGGCTTGAGGATCCGCCGCATCTCCACCAGCGCCCTGCGCTTGTCCTCGGGCAGCAGGTGGTGGAGGACGAGGGAGATCGTGACGACGTCGGCGCTCTCCGTCGGCGCCGGCAGCTCCTGGGCGAGCCCTTCGCGCCACTCGATCCGCGACGCGCCCGGCTTGGCCCGCGCCAGCGCCAGGATCTCCTCGTCGCCGTCGACGCCGACGACCCGCACGTCCGGCCGACGCTCCTTCAGCGCCAGCGCGAAGGTGCCGGTGCCGCAGCCGACGTCGACCACCGTCCCCCCCGCGGACAGGTCGCCGTCCATGCGGCGCAGCATCTCGGCGCGGAACCGCTTTTCCCGCATCGTCAGCGCCAGGACCGGGTCGTAGAGCCGCGTGAAGGCCCGCCAGCGGGCGGCGGGGACGTACTTCGGCTCGGCCTGCCGCGTCATCTCGGCCCTACCCTCCCACGTTCGCCCGGCGCGGCGCGAAGGTCCGCAGGCGCAGCGAGTTGGTGACCACGAAGACGCTGGAGAAGGCCATCGCCGCCCCGGCGATCAGCGGGTTGAGGAAGCCCGCCGCCGCCAGCGGCAGCGCCGCGACGTTGTAGGCGAAGGCCCAGAAGAGGTTGCTCTTGATCGTCCCCAGGGTCTTCCGGGAGAGGCGGATCGCGTCGCCGACGGCGCGGGGGTCGCCGGAGATCAGGGTGATGTCGGAGGCCTCGATCGCGACGTCGGTGCCGGTGCCGATCGCCAGGCCGAGGTCGGCCTGGGCGAGCGCCGGGGCGTCGTTGACGCCGTCGCCGACCATCGCCACGACCCGGCCCTTGGCCTGGAGGCGCTCGATCACCGCCGCCTTCTCGGCCGGGAGCACTTCGGCGATCGTCTCGTCGATCCCGACCTCGGCGGCGACCGCCTTCGCGGTGGCCTCGTTGTCGCCGGTCAGCAGCACCGGCCGCAGGCCGAGGCCCTTCAGCTGCTCGATCGCCTCTCGGCTCGAGGGCTTGACCGTGTCGGCGACGACGACCACGCCGCGGGCTTCGCCGTCCCAGCCGACCGCGATCGCCGTCTGTCCCAGCGCTTCGGCCTGCTGCTGCGCCGCCACCAGCTGCGGCGGCAGGTGCATCGCCCAGTCGGCGAGAAAGGAGGGCCGGCCGACGACCACGGCGCGCCCGTCGACGACCCCCTGCACGCCGAGCCCGGCGTGGTTGGAGAACTCCTCGACCGCGGGCAGCCGCTCCAGGTCGCGCCTGGCCCGGGCCGCGACCGCCGCCGCGACCGGGTGCTCGGAGGCGTCCTCGACCGCGCCGGCGAGGCGCAGGACCTCGGCCTCGTCGGTGCCCGGCGCCGCGTGGACGGCGACGGCGGTCATCTCGCCGCTGGTCACGGTCCCGGTCTTGTCGAGGACGACGGTGTCGATCCGCCGCGTCGACTCCAGCACCTCCGGGCCCTTGATCAGCAGGCCCAGCTGAGCGCCGCGGCCGGTCCCGACCAGCAGCGCCGTCGGCGTCGCCAGGCCGAGCGCGCAGGGGCAGGCGATGATCAGGACCGCGACCGCGGCGGTGAAGGCGAAGGTCGCCCCCGCCCCGTTGCCGAGCCAGAAGCCGAGCGTCCCCACCGCCAGGGCGATCACCACGGGTACGAAGACGGCGCTGATCCGGTCGGCGAGCCGCTGGACCGGCGCCTTGCCCGACTGCGCCTGGGTGACGAGGCGGGCGATCTGCGCCAGCGCCGTGTCCTCGCCGACGCGGGCGGCGCGGACGACGAGGCGGCCGCCGACGTTGATCGTGGCGCCGATGATCTCGTCGCCGGGGCCGACCTCGACCGGCACCGACTCGCCGGTGACGAGGGACTGGTCGACCGCCGAGGAGCCGCTCTCGACGACGCCGTCGGTGGCGACCTTCTCGCCGGGCCGGACGACGAAGCGGTCGCCGGCGGCGAGCTCCTCGACCGGGACGCGGCGCTCCTCGCCGTCGTCGCCGAGCAGGGCGACGTCCTTGGCGCCGAGGTCGAGCAGCGCCTCCAGCGCCGCCCCCGCCCGGCGCTTCGCCCGCGCCTCGAAGTAGCGCCCGGCGAGGATGAAGGTGGTGACGACCGCCGCCACCTCGATGTAGATGTGGTCGGAGGCGGCGCCGCGCTCGGTGACCAGCTCGAAGGGCATCGTCATCCCCGGCATCCCGGCGTCGAGGAAGAAGAGGGCGACCAGGGACCAGCCCAGGGCGGCGAGGGTGCCGACCGAGATCAGCGTGTCCATCGTCGCGGCGCCGTGGCGGAGGTTCTGCCAGGCCGCCTTGTGGAAGGGCCAGCCGGCCCAGAGCACGACCGGCGTCGCCAGCTGCAGCACCAGCCACTGCCAGTTGCGGAACTGCAGCGGCTCGATCATCGAGATCGCCAGCACCGGCAGCGAGAGCACCGCGGCGAAGATCAGCCGCCGGCGCAGCGCCTCGGTCGGGTCGGGCGCGGGCGCCTCGTCCTCATCGCCGCCCGCGGCCGGCAGCGCGGCCGAGTAGCCGACCCCCTCCACCGCCTCGACCAGCTGCTCGGGCGCGACCTGCGCGGGGTCGAAGCTGACGGTCGCCCGCTCGGTGGCGAAGTTGACCGTAGCCTCGACGCCGTCGAGCTTGTTGAGGCTCTTCTCGACCCGGCCCGCGCAGGAGGAGCAGGTCATCCCCTCGATCGGCAGCTCGAGCTCGCCCGGCTTCTGCTTCAGCGCCTGGCTCATCGGGACACCTCGACCGTGTACTCGACCGTCCGCACCGCGTCGTCGTGCTTGAACTGGAGGTAGAGGCGGTAGCGGCCCGCGGTCGGGAAGGTCGCGGCGAAGGCGATCTCGTTCGCGGACCCCTCGTGCCCGTCACCCTCGGCACCGCCGTGCCTGTGCTCGCCGCCGGCTTCCTCCGGGTGGACGTGGAGGAAGGCGAGGTCGCCTTCGCGCAGCGCCACCAGGTGGCCCTTGGCGCCGAGGTAGGGCGCGAGGTCGTGGACCCCGTGGCCGCCCTGGTCGACGGCGAAGGTCAGGGTCGAGGGCTCGCCCGCGACCGGCTTCCCCGCCCGCAGGCGCACCTCGTAGCCGGCGGTCGAGTCGACCGGGGTCGCCGCCGGGAACGGCCGCGCCTCGAAGTCGCCGCCGGAGACGAAGACGTCGCTCGCCAGCGTGTGCTGCTCGCCGCCGACCGAGAAGTCCGCGAAGGCGCGGTAGACGCCCGGCTCCGCGAACCCGATCGCCTCGGTCCAGGTGCCGGCCTCGTCCATCTCCGGGTGCAGATGGCGGAACTCGGCGCCGTCGCGGCGGACGACGATCAGATGCATGCGGCGCTCGTGCAGCTCGTCGAACTCGGTGACCGGCTCGCCCGCGGCGTCCTCGATCGCGAAGCGCAGCTCGAAGTCCTCGCCGCGCGCCACCTGGGTCGGGCTCATCCGCAGCGTGTAGCCGCCCGCGGAGACCGCCAGCCCGGCGGGCTCGTGCTTCGAGTCGTGGCCACCGTGCTCCGCTCCATCCTCAGTCCGCCGCTCGGCATGTCCCGTGTGCGCGCCCATCTGCTCCTCCGCTCCCTCGCTCGTCTCCACCGCGGCATGCCCGCCGCCGTGCTGCCCGTCGCCCTCCGTGTCCGCCGACTCGAACATCGAGCCGAGCGCCACGCCCGCCCCCAGGATCACCAGCAGGCCGGCGACGAAGAGGCCGATCTTCCTCGGGGCGCTCATGCCGGCTCCGGCTCGTAGCCGGCCTCGCGGATCGCCTGCTCGACGGGGACCATCTCCAGCCCGTCCCCCTCGACCTCGACCAGCTTGCGCTCGAGGTCGACCTTGACGTCGCCGACCCCGGGGACCCGCTCCAAGGCGCCCGAGACAGACGCCACGCAATGGCCGCAGCTCATCTCGGGAACTTTCAAGGTCAGTCTGCTCATCTCGGGCCTCCTCAGTATACGGGCGGGGGGTATTTGGAATCAATCTAGCACATACCTCCAGGGGGTATGTACACTTCTTCCGAGAGACCCCGCCAGAGAGGAAGCAGAGATGGCCGAGCACGCCCACGACCCCGGCTACATCGACAACAAGGAGAAGGTCAAGAACCGCCTGCGCCGGATCAACGGCCAGATCGGCGGCATCGAACGGATGGTCGACGAGGAGCGCTACTGCATCGACATCCTCACCCAGATCTCCGCCGCCCAGGCCGCGATCGACAAGGTCGCCCTCGCCCTGCTCGACGAACACACCCGCCACTGCGTCGTCGGCGCCGAGACCCCCGAGGCCCGCGCCGAGAAGACCGAGGAGATGATGGAGGCGGTCGGCCGCCTGCTGAAGAGCCGCTAGCCCTTGCGGCTGGCCATGCGCTCGAGCTGCTTGCCGAGGGCCTTTTCGACTTCGTCGGACATCGTCATCCGGTAGACGGCGACGAGGGCCTGGAGGGAGAGGGGGCGGAGCTGGTCGAGGGCGTTGCGGACCTGGGGCCAGCGCTCCTCCGGGTAGCCCTCGGCTTCGAAGGGCTTCCAGACGTCCTCGAGGAAGAGCTTGACGAACTCGTGGGAGACCGAGCGGCAGCGGCTGCGCACCTTTTCGATCACCGCGAGGGCGTGGTCGAGGGGGACGCCGGTGGCGACGACTCCCTCGGCGGCGTCGAGCAGCGAGGGGAAGGGCGCCTCGAAGGCGTCCTCGCCGACCGGCACCAGCGCCCCCGTCTCGACCGCCCGCTTCAGCGGTTTGTCGAGCTCGGGGCCGAAGCGCTCGGCGAGCTCGGCGCGGGTGAAGGTGCGCGGCTGCTCGTCGTCGAACTCGTCGAGGGCGCGGCGGAAGGAGAGGAACTGCTCGGTGGCGCCGACGCTCTGGTTGAGCAGGCGCTCGATCCCCTTGAGGTTGAACCCGTCGGTCTGCAGCTCCTGGATCATCCGCAGCCGCGCCAGGTGCTCCGGCCCGTAGTAGCCGACGCGGTCGCGCACCTCCGGCGCGGGCAGCAGCCCGCGCGCCCGGTGGGAGCGGATGTTGCGGACCGTCATCCCGGTCTCGGCGGCGAGCTCTTCGATCGTCAAGTTGTTCTCGTTGTTCTTGGGGTCGGCCACGGCGGCAAAGCTACCACTGTGTGATGTTTCCCCAGTTGACGTGACGGCATTTGATGTTACGTTGTCTTCCGTCATGCCGCTGCTCGCCCGCCGACCCAAGCTCCGCCTCCTCGACGCCCTCGCCGGGCCGCACGGGGTCGACGGCTACCTGGAAGAGATCAACCCGCTCCTGGTCACCGGCGAGTGCCGGGCCGAGGTGGTCTCGGTCGAGCGCGGGACCGAGGAGAGCGTCACCCTGAGGCTGCGCCCGAACCGCGTCTGGCAGGGCTTCCAGGCCGGCCAGTTCGTCAACGTCGCGGTCGAGGTCGACGGCGTCCGCCACCAGCGCTGCTACTCCCCCGCCTGCGGCGAGGGGCAGGAGCTGGAGATCACCGTCAAGCGCCACCCCGAGGGCCTCGTCTCCAACTTCCTCGCCGACCGCGCCCGGCCCGGGATGGTCCTCGGCCTCTCCCAGGCCGAGGGGGACTTCCGCCTCCCCCAGCCGCGCCCGGAGTCGGTCCTGCTGATCGGCGGCGGCAGCGGGATCACGCCGCTGATGGCGATCCTCCGCACCCTCCTCGCCGAGGGCTACGAATGCCCGGTCGCGCTGCTCCACTACGCGCCCGACCCGGCCCGCGCGATCTACCGCGAGGAGCTGGAGCGCCTCGCGGCCGATCACCCGAACTTCACGCTGGTCCGCTCCTACACCAGGGCCCCGGGCAGCGGCGAGGTCGACGGCCACTTCAGCCCCCACC
>DASZDI010000299.1:0-2444 GCA_035942135.1 Solirubrobacterales bacterium
GCCCGAAGCGGAGCTCGATCACCTTCCGCTCGCGGTCGGGCAGCGAGTCGAGCGCCTTCTTGATGTCCTCGCGGCGCAGCGACAGCGAGGCCGGATCGAAAGGCGACTCGGCCTGCTCGTCCTGGACGAAATCGCCGAGCTCCGATTCGTCCTCGTCGCCCACCGGCTTCTCCAGCGAGACCGGCAGCTGGGCGACGCGGAGGATGTCGCGGACGTCGGAGACGGGCCAGCGCAGCTCCTCGGCGATCTCCGCCGGCTCCGGCTCGCGCCCCAGCCTCTGCACCAGCTGGCGTTCGACGTGGGCGACCCGGTTCAGCTTCTCGACCATGTGGACGGGGATGCGGATCGTCCGCGCCTTGTCGGCGATCGCCCGCGTCACCGCCTGGCGGATCCACCAGGTCGCGTAGGTGGAGAACTTGTAGCCGCGGCGGTAGTCGAACTTCTCCACCGCCCGGATCAGCCCCAGCGAGCCCTCCTGGATCAGGTCGAGGAAGCTCAAGCCGCGGCCGAGATAGCCTTTCGCGATCGAGACGACGAGGCGCAGGTTGGCCTCGACCATCTGCCGCTTCGCCAGCATGTCGCCGCGCTCGATCCGTTTCGCCAGTTCGACCTCCTGCGTCGCCGTCAACAGGTCGACCTGCCCGATCGCCCGCAGGTAGAGCCGCAGCGAGTCGAGGCTCGGCTCGACGGTGAGGTCGAGCTCTTCTTTCTTCGCCGCGCCGGAGCTCTCGTTGCGCTGCGCTTTGTAGGCGCTGACCCCGTCCTCGGCGATCACGTCGATGCCGTGCTCGACGAGATGGGCGTGGAGCTGGGAGACCTGCTCCTTGGTGATCTCCACCTCCTCGAGTGTCGAGGAGATCTGCTCGAAGGTCAGGTAGCCGCGCTCGCGACCCTGCGCGATCAGGCCCTGAAGCTCCTCGATCTCGCCGATCGGGTTCGCCTCAGCGTCACGCTCGATGACATCAGCCGTGGTCTCCAACGGTTCGATGGTCACTGCTCCACCGCGTCCTTCCCCATTCCCGGACGGTCGGCCCCGAAGCTCCGACCGCGCCGGATTATAGGCGGAAAAATCGTTCCATCGCCGAAACAGCCGGTCGCTTACTATTGGTTAGCCGATGGCGAGCCACCCGACTGCCACCCCCTCCGCCCCCGACGTCCAGGCCTCTTTGCCGGCGACGCAGGTCAGCCTTTCGCGGGTTGGCGTGACCGGAGTCGAGAAGGTGATCCGGGTCAAGACCGACGGCGTCGAGAACCTCTTCTACGCCGAGTTCGAGTGCTTCGTCGACCTCAATCCTCAGCAGGCGGGGGTCCATATGTCCCGCTTCGAGGAGATCGTCGGCGAGGCGATCGACGAGGTGGTGCTGGGCGAGGCGTTCAAGGCCGAGGTGCTCGCCGCCCACGTCGCCGAGCGGGTGCGGGAGCGGCAGGGCGGGGAGCGCGCCGAGGTCTCGGTCACCGCGCGCTACCCGGAGACGGTGAAGACGCCGGAGACCAGCAAGAGCACCCAGGAGATCTACGTCCTCTACGGGACCGCGGTCGCCTCCGCCCGCGGCACCCGCACGCTGACCGGCGTCGAGGCGCAGGGCATGACCGCCTGCCCCTGTGCGCAGGAGATGGTTGCGGGCCTCTCCCGCGAGCGCCTGGCGGAGGAGGGCTTCAGCGCCGAGGAGATCGAGCGCGTGATCGACCGGGTCCCGATCGCGACCCACAACCAGCGCGGCATCGGCACCCTCCACGTCGGCTGCCCCGAGGGCGGCCCGGCCTGGATCGAGGCGCCGGAGCTGCTGCGAATCGTCGAGACCTCGATGAGCTCGGAGATCTACGAGTTGATGAAGCGCTCCGACGAGATGTCGGTGGTCGTCAAAGCGCACGAAAATCCCCGCTTCGTCGAGGACTGCGTGCGGGAGATGGTCCGCCAGGTGGTCGAGGGCTATCCCGACCTGCCCGACGAGACCTTCGTCATGGCGCGCCAGGAGAACCTCGAGACGATCCACCGCCACAACGTCGTCGCCGAGCGCTACGGCACCCTCGGCGACCTGCGGGCGGAGCTGCGGGACGGGCAGCATCAGGGTCATCATGTGACGATGCGTGAGTGGCTCGAGGCGCCGGTCGCGGGTTGAGTCGGTAGGGACTAAGCGTTGCGGGGGAGGGTGTGGACGCCCCTCCTCCGGAATTGACCTCCCCTCGCTTACGCTCGGGGAGAACTTGGAGCGCGAGCTTCGCTCGCGCATTGATCAGATTGCATTTCGCCGAACATTCCTCCGGAGGGGCGTCCACACCCTCCCTCGGACGAACTCCCGCTGACGCCCAGGGTCCGGCAGCTTTCGCGAAAGAGCTGCCGTGACTCCATCTGCTGCGAGAAGCAGCCGCTCCCCACGCGCATCCGACTTTTTACCCAGCGGGGTGTGGCAAAACTCGGCTGCGCGACCCAGCCGTCCCGGAGC
>DASZDI010000300.1:0-4376 GCA_035942135.1 Solirubrobacterales bacterium
TTCGACCCGAGCGTCCAGCTCCTGCATCACTTTCAGGTCGAGCCCCTCCTGCACCTGCAGGATCGTCTCTTCGAAGTCCGGCCCCGCTTCTTCGGCGACCGCTTTCCTGGTCACGAAGATGACGTTGCCTGCCGGGAAGACTTCTTTGTCGTCCTCGAGGATCACGAACTTGTCCGACTCGGCCGAGAGCTGCGGGTCGGTCGTGAAGAGGATCGAGAGGTCCGCCTGGCCCTTTTCCAGCACCGGGTAGCGGAGGGCGATGTCGACGGGCGTGAACGACTTGAACTTCAGCCCGTACAGTTTTTCCAGCCCGGCCAGGCAGTCGATCCGCTGGCGGCACTCGGGCGACCCGTAGAGGGACAGTTTCTCGGAGACGCCTTCGAGGTCGGAGACGGTCTCGAGCTCGTATTTATCGGCCGTCTCTTTGGTCGTGCCGACCGCGTTGGCGCTGGCGAACGGCGTCGGTTCGAACGCTTCCAGGCCTTCTTTCTCGAATTCCGCGTTCGCTTTCTCCCACGCTTCGGTCGCGTCGGCGGGGACTTCTTCGGGTTCGAGGCCGAAGAACGAGGTGAGGGCCGTGCTCGCGTACTCCGGGTAGCCGGAGATCTGATCCGTCTTCACTGCTTTCAAGGCGACGGTTTCGGAGCCGAGGTTGAGCGCGCTCTTCACCTTGTAGCCGGCCGCGCTCAGGGCCTGGGCGTAGATTTCGCCGAGGATTTCCTGTTCGGGGAAGTTCTTCGAGCCGATCGTCAGGGTGACTTTGCCGTTGTCGGGGTTGGACTCGATCGTTCCCGCGGCTTCGCCGCCGTCGGTCGATCCGGCCGTGGTGCTGTCGTCGCTGTCACCGCACGCGGCGATCCCGAGCGTCAGCGCGAGCGCTGCCAGCGCCGCGAGCAGCGCTCGAACTCTCGTCTGGTCGATCCTCACTTGATGCCTCCTCTTGGGGTGTCTGGGTAAGTCAGGACTAGACAGTCTTCAACTTCAGCCCGTCGGAAGTAAGCCGGCGCTGCAGAAGGGCGAGCGCGCCCTCCAGTGCGAGGGCCAGCAGGGCGACCAGAATTGCCCCGGCGAGCAGCCCGTTCTCGCCGTAGACGTTCTGGTTGAGGATGAAGTCGCCGAGCGTTTCGACGCCGGCGAGCGGGGCGATGGTCGCCGTGGCGAGGATCGCGATCGCCGCCCCCCGGACCCCGCCCATCACGGTCGGCACCGCCAGCGGCAGCTCGACCCGTCGGATGACTTGCAGCTCGCTCATCCCCATCCCGCGGGCGGCCTCGACGGCCGCCGGGTCCACCTGGCGGACGCCGACGAAGGCGTTGGTGAGGATCGGCGGGATGCCGAGGACGGCAAGGGCGGGGGCGACGTTGAGGAGCCCCACGCCGATCACCGCCGCGACGAGCGCGATCAGCGCCAGCTCCGGGACCGCCCGCCCGGCGTTGCCGAGCCCGACCGCCAGCAGTTCGCCCTTGCCGCGATGGCCGAGGTAGAGGCCGATCGGGAGCGCGATCGCCAAGGCCAGGGCGAGGGCGATGGCGGTCACCTCGAGTTGCTTCAGGGCCAATTCGAGCACCTGGGAGAAGCCACCGACCTTCTCGCCGCCGGTGACGCTGGAGGACTGCGGGGTGAAGATGAATTCGATCGCGCCGCCGATCGAGGCAAGGAGGTCGGGGGCGGGGCTCACGCGGTCCTCGCTCTCCGCCACGGGGTCGCCAGCCGCTGCACTCCCAGCAGGATCGCTTCGAGGGCGAGGGCCATCGCGATCACGATGGCGGCGGCGATGATGATGTTGGTCGGGAAGGTGAGGTTGCCGCCGCCGTAGATCTGGCCGCCGAGGCCACCGCCGTTGATGAACACCGCCAGGGTGGCGATCGCCATCGTGCTCACGGTGGCGATGCGCAGGCCGGCGACGATCTCGGGCACCGCCAGGGGCAGCTCCACCCGCCAGAGGACCTGGCGGTCGGTGAAGCCCATGCCGCGCGCCGCGTCCTTCGCCGAATCCGGCACGTTCGCCAGGCCGAGCAGCGTGTTGCGGTAGATGATCTGCAGCGTGTAGGCAGCGAGGACGATCACCACCGTGTCCCTGCCGAAGCCGGTGATCGGCAGCATCAGGAAGAAGAAGGCGATGCTGGGGATCGTGTAGAGGACGCCGGTGGCGGCGAGCAACGGAGGCCTGATCCAGGCGCGGCGGTGGGCGAGCAGGGCGAGCGCGAAGGCGACCGCGAAGCCCAGTGCCACGGAGAGGAGCACCAGTTCGAGGTGCTCGATGGTCGGCGTCTCGAAGCGGTCGATGTTTTCCCTCGCCCAGTCGAAGCAGAAGAGATGGCCTTCGCGCGCCTGGCAGGGAAGGGTGTCGGAGCTGCGCTCTTTGAAGAAGTCGCCGCCGACTTCGCCCGCCGCGGCGAGGCTGAGCAGGTCACTCATGCGGCCGCTCCGCCGCCGGGTGCTCGGCGCTCTTGGCCTGCGGCGATTTGAGGAACTCGGAGATGATCTCGACCGAGAGGACGCCCGCGATCCGGCCCTCGGCGTCGACCACCGCCGCGTACTGCGACTGCCCCTGGAGGAGGTCGGCGAGGGCGTCGCGCATCACGTCGTCGCGCTCCAGCACCGGCCCCAGCGGCGAGTCGGGCCGGGCGGGGACCACGTCCGCGGCGAGGTCGCGCTCGCTCAGCCAGCCCAGCGGCCGCCGCTCGCCGTCGACCAGCAGGGGGTAGGGGACTTCGACGTCGGGCCCGGCCAGCTTCGCCCGCACCTCCGCCGTCGCCTGGCCGACGAAGGCCAGCGGCGCCTCCCAGAGGTCGATGTCGGAGACCCGCATCAGCGCCAGCCGCTTCAGCGCCCGGTCGGCGCCGACGAAGTCCTCGACGAACTCGTTGGCGGGCGCCATCAGCAGCTCCGCCGGGGTCGCGTACTGCTCGACCCGCCCGCCCTCGCGCATCACCGCGATCCGGTCCCCCATCTTGATCGCCTCGTCGATGTCGTGGGTGACGAAGAGGACGGTCTTGCGGATCTCCCGCTGCAGGCGCAGGAACTCGTTCTGCAGGCGCTCGCGATTGATCGGGTCGATCGCCCCGAAGGGCTCGTCCATCAGCATCGCCAGCGGGTCCGCCGCCAGCGCCCGGGCGACGCCGACGCGCTGCTGCTGGCCGCCGGAGAGCTGGGCGGGGTAGCGGTCGCCGAGCTCGGGGTCGAGCCCGATCAGCTCCAGCAGCTCGGCCGAGCGCGCCCGGACCCGGTCCTTCTTCCAGCCCAGCAACTGCGGGACGGCGCCGATGTTCTCGCTGATCGTGCGGTGGGGGAAGAGGCCGATCTGCTGGATCACGTAGCCGATCTCCCGCCGCAGCTGCGCGGGGGCGCGGTCGCGGACCGACGAGTCGCCGATCAGGACGTCCCCCTCGGTGATCTCGACCGTGCGGTTGACCATCCGCATCGCCGTCGTCTTGCCGCAGCCCGACGGCCCGACGAGGACGCAGATCTCCCCGGCGGGGACCTCCAGCGTCAGCCGGTCGACCGCCGGCGCGGCGCCCTTGCCGTAGCGCTTGGTCGCTTCCTCGTAGCGGATCGAGGAGGCCTGCGGGTGCTCGCTCACAGGCCGAGCCTCTCAGCGCGCTCGGCGGCGCGGGCGACGATCTCCCCGAGCCCCGGCAGCTCGCCGCCGCGCATGAGGACGCGCCCGGCGACGACGGTGGTGTCGACGTCGGCGCCGGAGGCGGCGTAGACGAGGTCGGACTCGAGCTCGCCGACCCCGAGGGCGGGGGAGTCGGGGCGGAGGAGGAGGAAGTCGGCCGGGGCGCCCGCCGTCAGCGGCTCGCCCGCGCCGAGCAGCGGCGCCCGCTGCCCGGTGGCCACCGCCCAGGCCTCGCGGGCCTCGATCGCGGTCGGGTCCGAGGCGGCGTGCTTCTGGGCGAGCGCGAAGAGCTTGAGGTCGGCGAGCAGGTCGAGCGAGTCGTTGGAGCCGGCGCCGTCGGTGCCGAGGCCGACCCGCACGCCCGCCGCCCGCGCCGCCGGGTGGGGGAAGACGCCGCCGACCGCGAGCTTCATGTTCGCCGCCGGGTTGGTGACGACGGTGGCGCCGCGCTCGGCGATCAGCGCCAGCTCCTCGGGGTCGAGCCAGACGCCGTGGGCGAGCACGGTGCGCTCGCTCAGGACCCCCAGCCGGTCGAGGTAGAAGGCGGGCCGCTCGCCGTGCGCGGCGATGCAGTCCTGGACCTCCTTCTCGGTCTCAGAGAGGTGGATCTGGACCGGCAGCTCGCGCTCGGCGCTGAGCTCGCCGATCCAGCGCAGCGACTCTTCGCTGACCGTGTAGATCGCGTGCGGGGCGAGCGCGGGGGTGACGAGCGGGCCGCACTCGGCGAGCGCCTCGAGGCTGCGGTGCGCCGACT